>JAGOIB010000063.1 GCA_017995875.1 Saprospiraceae bacterium | reverse complement strand
CGATCGCTTAATCAACTCCCCTTTACTATTGATTTCCAGGATCTGGTAGATGTGCTTTATATGCGTGCGTACTGTGTCCAGTGAGATGCCGAGTTTATCCGCCGCCATTTTGTAACTCAATCCATTGACAATACAATCAACTATTTCCTGCTGGCGTGAAGTCAAAGGGCCATCTTCTTTTTTGGGCATAGGGGCAAAGTGCTCCACTACTTTTCGGGCGATACTTGGTGACATGTATGATCCACCACGATGTACCGTGACGATCGCATCACGGATCGTCACCAGGGAAACTCTCTTGGATAAATACGAACAAGCTCCTGCACAAAGCGCAGCGAAAATCTTATCGCTTTCTTCAAACGTAGTCAACATGATGATATCAACACCTGGACGTAATTTCTTAATTGCCGGAATTCCTTCTATGCCCGATTGGCCGGGCAATTGTATATCAAGCATTACAACCGATGGAACAATACGAGAATCCAGTTGAAGGGTTT
This sequence comes from Saprospiraceae bacterium, assembly GCA_017995875.1. Next base: position 11,223 of record JAGOIB010000063.1, on the reverse strand, counting down.
GAATGAAATCTTCCATCGAAACGGCAGTGTACAACAGGTCGAATTGAGGATCACCGCCAAGGAATGTACGCAGGCTCTCCCGGATGATCGGGTCGTCTTCAACGATGGCCAGGGTGATGGGTTTCATACCTCAAAGGTAAGCCATCCAACTGCCTCACCTATCACATCTTGATGCGAGGCAGGATTATCAGGATAAAATCAGATATTTAGCGCAGGCAATAGCCAAACCTTTAATGATATCCGGCAGCCAGGTAAAATCATATTCATCTTTTCGATCAGGCAAGATCATTTGCGTGATTATATTCCTGTTTTGCCTGCTCAGTAATACCGTGTATGCTCAACGTCTTCCCAAAGGTGAAGCCCTGACCATTGATGACGGCCTTGGTTTTCGGAATGTAACAGCGATCACCCAGGATCATCAGGGCCTGATGTGGATTGGCACCCGGCAAGGGCTTAACCGGTATGATAGCTATCGCTTTATTCACTTTGGTAATGATCGAACGGCCGATATTTATTTTCCCGGTGGTGAAGTACTCTTTGGCAGTATGCATACTGTAAATGACAGCACCATTTGGTTAGTGGCAGACAACAAGCTGTTTGCCATGAACCACAATAATTTTCATTACAAGGATATCACGACTTTATCCGGAATAAACGGGAAAATCTATCAACTTCAAACAGGCGTGGATGGCAGTATGTGGGCCGTCTGGGAGGATGCCGATCAACAATATCTGTCCAGAAGCGAACATCTTGAGCCTTTTAAAACAATCTCCATCTCGCCCAAAGGCAGAAGGGAATTTGTCAGCATCGCGATCGATCCATATGGAAATGCATGGTGGAGTAATGTTACTGCAGGGCTAAAGAAATATTCTCCCGAAGGACAGCTATTACATGAATCCAGACCAGATAGTTTTGTATGGTATGGAACGACCATGTACTTTACGCCTTTATTTGTAGACAGCCGTGATCGCCTCTTCCTCTTTCCAAAAAGTAAAAATGAGGTGTGGTTATACCATCCCGAAGAAAAGAAAACAGAGGTCCTGCTGGATAACTTGTCGACCCTGGTGTATAATGGCGCAGAAGACCAGCAAGGTAATCTCTGGTTTGCCTCTAAAACACAATTATTTCGCTGGGGAGCAGACCGGGCCTGGACGAATTATTCCAATGTCCTGAAAGAAGCCTTGCAATTTGGGTTTATACAAGGACTGTATGAAGATCAGACTAATCTGCTATGGGTAGCCACAGACAATGGGCTGATCAAACTGACCAATCACAGACAGTTTTTTCAAACCGCTTTTAATAAGCCAGGTGTTGCCTGGGGTAATGCCATGCGCGGCATATTTGAGGACAGGCAGGGTCATATTTATTCTTATTGTGAGATAGGAGAAATAGGTTTGCACCGGATAAATCCATTTTCAAAACAAACCGACCATTTCTTCCCTACTGTCCCTCTGCAACCCGGATTCAACTTATTTGAAGAGGCTAAACATTTTATATCCGACCCAAAAGATAATGCAGTCTGGACACTGACAGACCAACTCATAAAGGTTGATCTGACGACCATGAATCCAGTCACTATGGTTAATTTCAGTGGCATTGCAGATCGGTTTACAGCAAATCCGCTTGGCCGTTGCAGTGATGGAACATTTATTCTTGGCAACACCCTGATGCGGCTGACGATCTACAACCCTAAAACAGGTGAACGTAAAAAACTATTGAAGGAGAGTACTTCGGACTATAATACGATCAGCACAAAATTCTTTCTCGGTCATAACGACGGATCTATCTGGGTGGCTACTGAAAGGGATGGCCTGTATCATATCGATCGGAATGGTAAGGTTTTGCAAAACCTGACTACGGAATCCATCCCTGCCTTGAGTAATAATCATTTGCTTTCTCTCTACTATGATGCTGACAGCATTTTATGGATAGGCACTTTTGGTGGTGGGCTCAACAGGTTTGATGAGAAGACGAATTCCATTCAGATTTTTACGATAAAGGAAGGCCTGGCCAATGATAATGTAACGGGTATCCTCAGTGATGACCAGGGAAATATCTGGGCCAGTACTTACAACGGGCTTTCCTGCTATCGGAAGAAAGAAGGATCCATCCAGAATTTTTATGAAGAAGATGGCTTGTCCAATAATGAATTCAACTACACTTCTTTTTACAAAGACAGCCAGGGAAGGCTTTGGTTTGGAGGTATGAATGGGTTACAGTATTTCAATCCTTCCACGATCCTGGAGCAACGACCTAACCCACCACTATCTTTTACCGGTTTTTCGAAATATAACAGGCTCCTGGATAGTCTCGAAACAAAGATCCTTGGCAACCAGGTACTGCCACCGGTTAATATTTCACCCTATGACAGTTATTTTCAATTCACCTGGACGCTCCCCAATTACTTCAAGCCGGAAAGAAACAGGTACTATACCTGGCTTGAAGGACTGGAAGAAGATTGGTCGTATGTTGGTTCCATTCCAAACGTACGTTATCACAAACTACCTGCCGGAGATTATGTGCTTCATATAAAAGGGGCGGATAGCAAGGGAAACTGGAGTGAAGCAGAACTGGCTGTGCCAATTCATGTAAACCAGATTTTCTTCAGAACCTGGTGGTTTCTTTCCGCTTGTATCCTGGCGATCGGCGCCCTGGTTTTTGCATTTACCCGGTACCATCTGCAGCGTCTTCTGGAAATGGAACGTATGCGCACACGTATTGCGGGTGACCTCCATGATGAAGTGGGCTCGATGTTGTCCGGGCTGGCTATGCAGGCTGAAATCATGGAATTGGACCAACGGAAATCAGACCCTGCCAAACTTCATCGTCTGAGTGAAATTAGTCGCCTGACACTTTCCAAAATGCGTGATGTGGTATGGTCAATAGATAGCCGACGTGACCGGGTCAAGGATTTGCTAGACCGCATGCGAGAGAATGCAGAAGAAATGCTTACACCGAAAGATATCATATTCCGGTTTGAGTTGGGCGATCTCCCGATGGAGAAAAAACTGCCGGTGGATGAGCGACAGAACATTTTTCTATTTTATAAAGAAGCCATCAACAATGTCGCCAAACACTCGAATGCTTCAACTGTAACCATTCGTTTCGGCCAGTTTGGCGATCATTTTGAATTGTCCATTCATGACAATGGTACTTCTGCGAGTACTGCATCTCCGTCTGGTGGTTTTGGTTTGCAAAACCTTGAAATGCGTGCGAATAAACTTGGCGCTGCATTTTTCCTCAATAAGGAGGATGGATTTAAGGTGGGCCTTCGCATGAAATCTTTGTAATCAGGTCTTTTTTATAAATAAAGACCGTTGAGCGTCCGTACGGACGCTCGTGCGTCAGCAAGGTTTACCTTGCGAATCCCCGTTGGTCCCCATCACATCAAGATGTGATACCCCACGCCACACCCCTATTCTACTTTTGTTACTATCATGACAGAACCAGAAACGAAGTCCTTCAAATTACTTTTCAAACATCATTGCGTGTTGTTCTCATTGCTGGCAACGGCGTTTTATCTGGTCGGGTGCAATCCGCCCGCCACGCCACAGGAGACAACGACTCCAGCCGCAGTTGTTGAAGAAACGGAAACCATAGAGTATTACTCCCTTCGCCCGGAAACAGAAAAGGCCTATGGCTATACGCATGCAGTTAAAATCGGCAACGACATCAAAATTTCAGGTGCTGTCAGCATGGACGACGCAGGAGCACCAACAGCCAAGGGCGATCTGCTACAACAGATGAAAAACTGCTATGCTGACCTTGATAAAATTTTAAAACACTATGGCTGCACGTTTGATGATGTCGTAGTGGAGAATGTATTCACTACCAACATGCCTGAATTTCTTAAACAATCAGGATATCGCAACTCCATTTACACCAAACAGTTTCCTACGGGCTCATGGCTCGGCGTCAAAGAACTGGCGCTGCCAGAATTCATGATTGAAATTGAACTGGAAGTATACAAGTCAAAGTAAACGACATAACACCCGCACGGCATAGAAGGGAAACCTTCTACCTCTTTCTCGGAAAAAGAGCTCAATGCCCATCGGAAACATGGGTTGGCTGCCAAAGGGTAGCCTTCTCTATTTATTAAAGATACATAGTACCCAAATAAATATACATAATGTCTTCCTTTTTTATTGCTCCCGGAGGTTTTCTCAGGAGAAAAGTATAATGCTTTTGGAAAACATGATGGCTGCTTTGGGGCAGCCATCTTTTATTTGTATCACATCAAGATGTGATTCTCTACATTCCCCCTCTCCATTATTTTTACCTGTATAAGGATAAATTAATTATTGGTATCAGGATAAACCTGAAAACCAACTTTATGCCATAGCAAAAAGAATTTCAATTCGTCCTGATTTTTAGCGACTTTATTTATTTTCTCAAATTACTTCATTATGCAAATAAATATTTTACACCCAGCTATTTTTTCACAGTTGGTTTCAGGTTTATCCCTGAAGCGATCTGGTCATTCCCGGTATATGCTTATGATGTTTATTTTAATCACCTCGTTAGCCGGACGTTCCCAGACAAGCATATATGGTCAACTTGAACAATCCCTTTCCGCTTATAACATAAGTGAACTGCCATCTCCCGTATGTGGTGTAAACGGAAGGGGCTATGTGTGTTCTGACGGCAATTATGGACCGACCTGTGGCACATCAGATATTCATGTCTTGATACCTCAAAAAATTGCAGAATTAGAAAGTGAATCACCGGAGCGTTTTCTTAAAGCTACTGCAGGGGTTCCGTATAAAGTTCGCTTTACTGTTTATGGGGGGGGTGAATATGTAATCAACATTCCACTCGGAGGGACAACCCCTGTTTTTATTTCGTCTGATGGCGGGGCTACATTTGAACCAGGGCAGTCCTATGCGGTACTGAAGGAAATCAATGGAGATTACACTTTTGAGGTGACGCTTCGGTTTCCAAGAGGCACCACCGAGGGAGCGGTTGTTTTTCAGCTCAGGCAGGATTTTTACCTGGGAGGTCCCAAGTATGTAATCAACAGCATTATCATTCCTGTGTATGTTGTCGGGCCCATTCATCCTGAACAGGAGACCCCTATACTCGGAACCACACTTGATCCCCAGATCCCTTATATGATTCTTCATGATCCTCCCGGTGACGGAAGCAGTGCTTCATTCCAGGATAATAAAACAACGTGCCGCAGCCGTGAAACCCAATATGCCCGCGATGAATCAAATATGTTTCATGGTTCAGCCAAACTTGGTGTTAAAGGTAGTATAGGCCTCATTGCGAATGTTGACTATGAGATATATGTAGAGTTTAAAGGGAGCGCCAATGTTGGCGATGTTAGCATCCTTGCGACGACAGACCAGGTTTGTATCAGCACAGGTGTTGGATTTGCGACTTCAGATCTTCCCGGAGCAGAGGGTGGGGGAGATGTATTTATCGGTTTTGGAAGGGAATTGTATTTTGGCATGTATGATGTGATTGCCATCAGGGACTGCGGACCTCCATTTATGGACAAGGCCCTCGTGTATGCGCCTGTGCCGGGTTCTGACCGGAAGTTTGTGTATACCGAAAGTGCCATTCATTCACAAATCGCCACATTAAACTTACTGGCAGGTGATACACTGCAGAATGAGAGGGTCAGAAACCAGTCCCAAAACCAGATTGATGTCTGGGAGCAAGTACTTGCACTCAATGAAGCGAATAAAAGCAATCCAGGAAATGATACACTAGGTCTGGTGACGTATAGTGCCGGAAATACACAAACCCATTCATCTTCTATAGAAATTGTCAATACTTCATCCATTACAACGGAACATTATATTGAAGGAACGTTTGGACTTGATGTAGTGGTCAACATCGCCGGTTCAGGCTTTGGGCTGGGATATGAATATGCAACTTCAGAGCGTTTTGGCGCCACCGAAAATGAGTCCTCTGAATCGGCTCAGGTTCTGGACTATACACTGACCGATGACGATGGTGGTGATATATTTAGTGTGGATATCGTGCGTGACCCAATGTTTGGCACACCTGTATTCAGGGTGAACCCCGGATCAAAAACTAGTTGCCCGTATGAAGGCGGATATCAAAGAGACCAACCCGATCTGGTGATTGCCAACACAACGGATAAGAGCATATATTCTGCCGGAAATCCGGATGGTTCTGTCGCTACATTTAAAGTTGATTTATGCAATGAATCCAACGAACCACGCCAATATTTCCTCAAGCTCAATGCACAATCAAACCTCAATGGCGCAGAGGTTAAAGCAGCTGGTGTAGCCCTCAATGGAAATGATTTTGGCCAGGAGTTTAATATCGCAGCCCACTCTTGTGTGGAGGATCTTATCATCAATGTCACGCAGCAGCAAGGGTCACCAGAATTGTCATATCCTAACCTGGAGATATTCCTTTATTCCTTTTGTGATCCTGTGATTTCATCGAGCATACATGCCTCCGTTTACTTTGGTGATGCGACAGCTGTCAAGGATGTACAAGGTGATGCGAAGATGATGAATGTTTTTCCTAACCCTACTTCAGGATTACTAAACATTCAAATGACCGATGCAAACCTCATGGATGAATATACACTACGTGATATGACAGGAAAGGTAGTAGGGAATGAAAGGTATAGTAGCCCAATACAACAAACAGAATTGAATGTAAGTACCATGCCATCAGGCATATACTTCCTGCAGGTTCGTTCAGGCCATCAGCTTGTTTCAAAGAAAGTGATGGTCCAATAAAATTTATTACATAACATCTGTACGGCATAGAAAGGAAACTTTCTAACTCTTTCTCGGAAAAGGAGCTAAATGCCTGTCGGAAAAACGAGATGGCTGCCAAAGGGTAGCCATCTTTATATCAAGCCAGATGGTTAATTGATTATTTTCTCCAGCACTTCCTTCCAATCTCCCCATCCATCCAAAACACTTAAGTTTGAATTGTGCCAAAGCACTACCAACTCCCCATTGTGTTTTTTAACCTGTTCTTTTATTTTCTCACTGAGCTTGATACTCTCTTCGATGGAAAGATTTTTATACATCCGGAACGATACATCCATGATCAGCAAAGGCCTTTCGGTCAAAGGCAATTGTTCACGCTGGTGGATCTCAAATACCGGAAATGGCTTGCAAGTACCGCAACGGAAACCCGGCTCTGCCGCATAGCCAAGTGTGCTGTCTTCTATAATGCCCGCAGCAGATAATTTCTGCCACGTTTCAGGAACTGAAAATCGTAAGTAATGCTGACGTGAGCGCACCACTGAAATTCCAGTGCTTGAAGCCACAGCTTCTTTTTCCCTACGTATCATCAAACCATCCATGTATGAATCATAACTCGGATGAACGCCAATATGATGTCCTCGCGAGATAATATGTTTTATCAAGGTCTTGATATGAGGTTCATCAATTTGATAGTAACCTTCATATTTTGTTTTACCACCACCGATAAAATTGAATTGCATTTTATTGCCGCCCTTTTCAGCAAGATCCATCAGGTAATCATACGTATCATACGGATCTTTATCGTTTAATGCTTTCACAGATCTGAATGATTTGTAATCATGGACAGTGCTTATAATGTTCCAATGTTTGAGTAACCTTCCACCCAGGTTTTTCCACAAAGGTTTGCTACGCCAGTAGTAAGGGATATCGACATCGCAACTGAGGACTATTTTGTATTTCGATGATTGTTCTGGTATTGAATACCCAATAGCCAATAACCAAGTTCGAAGTAAGAAGGAATATTCATCAACTATTGGTCGTAGGATATATCCTGCTTGCTTGACCACCAATGCTTCAGATGCTGGAAACCGATCATGCAGATCTTTATGTTTACCAAGCGATTCTTCCCATCGTGTCAGCATAAAAAACACACCTGCAAAAAGATCCACATGACAAACAATCCGTTCACGTGTAATCTCCAGTTGCTCTTTACCAAAAAGGATCGGAATATTATCAAAACCGACGGAAGAGGCTTCAATGATCTGTTTGGGGATATTGACTGCATCTGCATACGTTTGCCCTTCAGGAATTTTTCCAAAGAAAGCATCTGCGATCACTATGGATTTGTCCTCCCACTTCAATTCATATTGTGAGGAGTGTTGATCCACCACAACCTCCACCGGAATTCCACAATAGTGCGTCAGCAACGTCCTGACCGCATACGTGCGCTCAGGGATGAAGTTATTCGGGATGTGGACAGTGATCATTGTGGATCAAAGATAACCACTCCCGTGGAGGGAGATGGTCTTACTTTTTTTTCCGGAAAAAAAGTAACAAAAAACCTCGTGACCAAAAAAACTCACTTATTGTGCTGAGCAATAGTTTTGTTTCCTGGTTTGCTTTCTCGCTTATTCGATTTTCATGGTCCTATTTCTTTCAAAAGATTCTAACCATAAAGAGACGTGATTTTGCATGAAATAGGTCTTTGAGATGTTCAAACAGTTTTTGGTCACATGATTATACCTATTCGAGATGAACGTTTACCCCCATATAGGGGGCCAAGGGGGGAGAAAAGGCACATGCTTCTACTTATTCGAAATGATTTTTTCAAAGGTCTCTTCGATTGAGGCCGCAGGCCCCAAAAAAAGACCGTTGGGCTTAGATTGCATCTAAGCCCGCGTACGATAGATCAAAAAAAATATTTCTATTGAAGTATCATGTTGGCCGTCTTTGACGGCAGGTAGAATCATTTTCTAATTAATTTCCACCTTCTCACGCTCTCACGTTCTCACGTTCTCACGCTCCTTCGGTCGCCGAAGCCTTTGAATGTTAATGAAATTCCATTCAAAGCGCGAAGGAGTCTCACGTTCTCACTGGAAGAATTTCCCTACATGTTCACAGATGTAATCAATCTGATCATCCTGCAAATCCGGATGCATAGGTAGTGAAAGCACTTCTTTACTAATCTTCTCCGTATTCATGAGGGGCACACGCCTGCGAACAAGTTTGTTGAAGGCAGCCTGCTCATGCATCGGTACAGGATAATAAATCATCGAAGGGATTTGCTGGTCAGCCAGGTATTTTTGCAGCTCATCACGACGGCCATCCGTAACCCGGATAGTATATTGATGAAATACGTGATCAGACCACGCTACACGCGCAGGCGTAAGGATGTTTGCGATTTTACCCAACCGGGCGTCATATTTATCAGCAGCAGCGCGGCGCAACTGGTTCCATTTTTCAAGATGGGGTAATTTGACATTGAGTATCGCAGCCTGTATGGAATCAAGACGACTATTGACACCAATGATATCATGATAGTATCTTTTTTCCATGCCATGATTAGCTACCATCCTGAGCTGATGGGCCATCTTGTCATCTCTTGAAAACATAGCACCCCCGTCTCCATAACATCCAAGGTTTTTGGCAGGATAAAAAGAAGTGCATCCGATATGACCTATCGTACCTGACATCTGACGGTTGTCATCAGAGGTTATACAACGGGCACCAATCGATTGTGCATTGTCCTCGATCACAAAGAGATCGCGTGACTTTGCAATATGCATCAACGTCTTCATGTTGACACACTGCCCAAACAGATGAACAGGAATAATCGCTTTCGTACGTGGTGAGAGACTAGCTTCTATATCCTCCGTCTTCATCAGAAACGATCTTGGATCAACATCGACTACTATGGGTTTTAATCCAAGCAACGCAATCACTTCCACACTCGCGACAAATGTAAACGAAGGAACAATCACTTCATCACCGGGCTCAAGGTTGAGTGCCATCAAGGCAATCTGAAGTGCATCGGTGCCGTTAGCGCAGGCTATGACATGCGCATTATCATGAAATTTTCCGAGATCTGTTTCGAGGGTTTTGACTTCGGGCCCATGGATAAATGCCCCACTTTCTATACAGGTAATGATACGTGCATCAATCTCCTTTTTCAATGGTTTGTATTGGGCCTGCAGATCGACCATTTGTATCTTTTGCATAGTCATTATTGTTTGGGGTAGATGATTTCCCTTCCTATACTGGAATAGAAAAAATCACCGGGGATATCCTCCAGGTCATAGATATTGCGGCCATCAAAGATGACAGGGGATTTCATTCTTGATTTGATCTGTGGAAAATCCGGTGTGCGGAATTCATTCCACTCCGTCACGATCGCCAGGGCATCCGCGCCATCGAGGACATCATACATATCCTCAGTATACGTCACCTTACCCTGGAAGTATTGTTTGAAATTTGGAATAGCTTCCGGGTCTGTCGCCATTACCTCTGCTCCTGCCTCTAACAGATCACTGATGATATCCATCGCCGGTGCTTCCCGCACATCATCTGTATTAGGTTTGAAGGCAAGGCCCCATACAGCAATGCGTCGACCACGTATATCGCCATGGAAATGAGCAACTATTTTTTGTGACAGGATATGTTTCTGGCGTTGGTTAACATCCATAACAGCATCCAGTATTCTGAATTCGTAATGATGTTCTTTGGACGTGAGGTGAAGAGCCTGCACATCTTTCGGAAAACAGCTTCCACCATACCCTACACCCGGAAATAAAAATCGTTTGCCTATACGTGTGTCACTGCCAATACCTCTGCGCACATGATCTACATTAGCGCCGGTTCGTTCGCAGAGATTGGCGATCTCATTCATAAACGAAATTCTTGCAGCGAGATAAGCATTAGCTGCATACTTGGTCATTTCTGCAGAGCGCTCATCCATAAAAAGAATCGGATTGCCTTGTCGCACGAAAGGTTTGTATAAGCGTTCCATGACCTGTTGTGCTTTTGGTGATGACACACCGATGACAACACGATCAGGTTTCATGAAATCTTCAACTGCGACACCTTCACGAAGAAATTCAGGATTGGAGACTACATCAAACAAATCCGGTGACAGGTTTTTCAACATGATATCACGCACCTTTTCGGAAGTCCCGACAGGAACAGTGCTCTTGTCAACGATTACCTTATAGCTGGTGATGATTTTGGAGAGGTCTTCGGCGACACCAAGGATATAGGAGAGATCGGCAGATCCATCCATTCCGGGAGGTGTAGGCAGCGCAAGGAAAATGATCTGGGCATCCTTAATACCATCAGCCAGGGAAGTGGTAAAATGTAAACGATCCTGTTCGCGGCTCCGGTCGAAGAGCACTTCAAGCCCAGGCTCGAAGATGGTGATCTTGCCGGCCTGGAGGCTGGCTACCTTGTCCGCATTGTTGTCGATGCAGGTGACATCATTGCCCGTTTCCGCAAAACAGGTGCCTGTCACTAATCCTACATA
>JAGOIB010000004.1:18389-44487 GCA_017995875.1 Saprospiraceae bacterium | reverse complement strand
CCGGGCCGGATTGATCCGCATCCATTCGCCGAGCTGCTGGCAAACACCGAATGCAGATTTTTCCAGGAAGTGCCTGTTGTTATCGAAGAGATCTTCTATGTGGTTGATTGATTTCATTGTGAGTTGTGAATTGTGAGTTGTCAGTTGTCAGTTGTGAGTGAAAAGCGTGAGTCGTGAGAAAAATTTTACTTCGCCTTAGCCTTCACCTTATTTTCATACTACGCCTTAGCCTTCGCCTCAGCCTTCTATGGCTTTGTAAAATTAATATCTATTCAAAATTAAACAAAGCAGGGAGAACCTGGCAAAGGTATTCCTACTTTTGAACGATGGTGCAGTCTAAAAATTTTACCCTGGAAGCGAACATCATCGATCCGGTCAACAAAAGATCAGGATTTGGGCTTGTCCATGTGGAAGATGGCCTTATCAAAGACCTACAGATCAATGGACTGGAAAAAGAAGGACAGCCATTTATCCTGCCAGGGTTTGTTGATGCCCATATCCATATTGAGAGTTCGATGTTGGCTCCACCTGCATTTGCAAGGATGGCGGTCAGACATGGAACGGTAGCCACTGTGTCAGATCCACACGAAATCGCCAATGTCTGCGGAATAGAGGGCGTCCGATATATGGTAGATCTTGGCAGGAAGTCTGGCTTCAAATTTTTCTTTGGCGCCCCTTCATGTGTCCCCGCTACTTCGTTTGAAACCGCCGGTGCTACTCTAACCGTAGAAGAAATCACTCAACTCTTTGAAGAAGGAAGTTGCAGTTATCTCTCGGAGATGATGAACTACCCTGCTGTGCTGGCCAGAGATCCGTTGGTCATGGATAAGATAGCAGCAGCTCAGAAATTTAATCTACCTGTGGATGGGCATGCCCCAGGCCTTAAAGGAAAAGATGCTCAACATTACGCATCTGCAGGTATCACCACAGACCATGAGTGTACAACGCTCGAAGAAGCAATTGATAAAATTGCTGCAGGTATATATATCATTATTCGTGAAGGTAGTGCTGCAAAAAATTATAACGCTCTTCATTCCCTCATGAGCAGCCACCCGAATAAAGTAATGCTTTGCTCTGACGACAAACACCCGGATGATCTGGTGCGAGGACATATCAACCAACTTGTAGCAAGGTCGCTTACCTATAGCTATAATCTCATGGATGTCCTGAGCATAGCTTGCATCAATCCTGTAAGACATTATAAACTCAATGTTGGGTTACTTCAACCAGGTGATCCTGCAGATATGATCATGGTTGAGGACCTGCAGCAATTCAAGGTGATCTCTACATGGATCGGTGGACAACACGTGTTCGATGGCAAAGATGTAGAACTGCCCCAGATTGAAATCCCGGTGATCAATTCATTTTCCATACCTGCTATTGAAGTCCATGATTTAAAGCTCGGGATCAAACCTGGTGAAGCCAGGATCATAGTGGCCATTGATGGTGCTATTGTCACAGAGAAAACTACAGCATATTTGAATCTCGGTTCTTTCGAAAGCGACACTAAAAGAGACTTGTTGAAAATAGTAGTGATCAACCGCTATACACCATCACCGCCTTCGATAGCTATCATCAAGGGCTTTGGTTTAAAAAGCGGTGCGATTGCTTCGAGTGTTGCACATGATTCGCACAATATTGTAGCGGTTGGTACGAATGATATTGATCTGGCAACGTGCATCAACAAAGTCATCGAACATAAAGGTGGCATCGCAGCATCGTCCGGGTCAACTAACTATATCCTGCCTCTTCCAATCGGTGGGCTCATGAGTTCACAGGATGGTGAGACCGTCGGCCTGGCCTATGAATCGATAAGCCATTTTGTAAAAGATCAGTTAGGCTCAACTCTTGGCGCACCCTTCATGACCCTATCTTTTATGGCGTTACTGGTTATTCCTTCCCTTAAACTTAGTGATCTTGGATTGTTTGATGGGAACGCCTTCCGTTTTGTTCCCTTACAGGAAGCTTAATGTTTAACATTCGCTAAAAAAAAAAGCAATGCTTTTGGTGAAAGTCAAAAGTATTGTTACCTTTCACCCATTGACTGACGATAGTATTCACAGAGATTCCGAGCTCTTTCTATCCATATAAGTTTCCAACAGTCACATTACTGAACACCATTCGATCATTGCGCTCATTAGGGCCTGTCTTGTATTTACTCATTTTCAAAACATAACTACGTATGAAAAAACTTATTTATCTACTTCTGCTTGCTCCGGTACTAGCCTTTTCTCAGGCATCAACGGATTACTTGATATTTGAGATTAACACCATGTCAATTGACAATGACAAAGCGCCGATGGTTGAGAATGCCATGGGTGCCCATAACAAAAAGTATCATGCGTCAGGCCCTGCAGGTGTTCGGGTCTATAATGTACAAACCGGGAAAGGCTCCGGAGATTACAAATGGGTCATGGGCCCAACTACATGGGCTGCACTCGACAACAGGCCAGACGATGATGCACACAATCTTGACTGGGATGCCAACGTGGAAAGAAACCTTAATGAAGGTGGCAATGGTGAGTATATCCGCTTTGATCCTTCTTTATCAAGATTTCCTAAAGACTTTAATGTTGACAAATTATTTGTTCGCTACATTGATGTAGTGAGAGGCAAGTTTGAAGAAGTCAAGGAAATGCTTAAAAAAATAAACCGTGTATACGCTGAGAAAATACCGGGTGAAACATATGGTATTTACTACAATGAAATTCCAAGTTCCAGCAGTGGACGTGATATCACAGTTGTTTCATTTTTCAATTCCTGGGCTTGGATGTCCGCCGATGATAATTTCAATGCCAAATATGACGAAATCTACGGCAAAGGAAGCGCTGCTGCCATGTGGAAGACATGGGAGATGGCTACGGTTGGCCAGGAATGTGAAATATGGATTTACAATGAAAAACTAAGCGGCTTACCGGCAATGGTAAAAGCTGCCGAAAGACAATAATCAACCAATCATTTCAAAACGAGAAGCCGGCGGTCACTTGTGATCTCCGGCTTTTTTATTTGCCTGATAATCAACTAGCCATGATTACACAGGATACTTTTGTCATCACCCAACCGCCGGAAATATGGGTTTGAACCAATCATTCTCAAAATGGTTAATACCTTTGTTTACTTAATCATCTTATAACCGACCACATGGCTGACGACAAGAATCAACCCAACCAACTCAATATCGAACTTCCTGAAGAAATTGCTGAAGGTATCTATGCCAACCTGGCTATCATCTCCCACTCCCATTCAGAATTTGTCGTGGATTTTATCCGCATGATGCCCAATGTGCCAAAAGCTAAGGTAAAAGCACGCGTCATCCTCACGCCGCAACACGCCAAGCGCCTGATGAAAGCCCTTGCTGACAACATCAAGAAATTCGAAGGCCAATTCGGTAACATCGACGAATCAGATCAGAATGTTTCCTTCCCTCCGATGAGCTTTAATACCCCGAAAGCACAAGCCTAAAGCATAGGGCAGAGAGCATAGTGCTGTGATTGTTGCCTGTCGTCTGTGACGACTCATCATTGACCATTTACAATTGACGATTGACGATTTTGAATTTATATTCAAAATCCATCGCTATTTGAAGTTTTTTAACTTCAAATCAATATACCAGATCTGTAGTATTTGGATTTTCTGTGAAAGGCGGTCTGTGACCGCCAGGTTGGGTCACAACTCACGTCTCACGACTGACGTTTGACGACTGACAGCTGATAGCTGAGAACTTTTCCATTATATTAGTGCGTCAAACTCACACCCAACGGACCGCCTTAAACATCCATGCTGAACTGGACGGCATCAGGTTTCTTTTTATTGGTCTGTTGGTTCTTTCCATGGACTGAGCATCCTGTGTCCCTCACTGCCCTGCCTCAAAACCAATCAGTCTCTGCCTGTAACCTTTTTGTGGATGCCGGACCAGACACAAATGTTTGTGATCCGGGTGGATTATTGACCCTGATGGGTTCTATCACACCCACCTCCATTTTCTACCAATGGTCACCATCTTCAGGCCTGAGCAATCCTTATATCCTGAATCCTACGGCGAATATCACCGGACCAATCACGTATACGCTTACGGCATATGGCGTAGATCCCAACAACCCCAACCTGGTCGTCAATGGCAACTTCTCCGGAGGCAACACAGGCTTTTCCAGTGATTATGCCTATGTAGTGGACATCCCAAACGTACAGAATGAAATGTTTCCGGAAGGGACATACACTGTCATAAACAATCCGAACCTGGTGCATACCGGATTTTCAGCATGTAATGATCATACAGGAGGCAATGGCAATATGATGGTCATTAATGGAGCTGCCTCATTACAGGATATCTGGTGCCAGACAGTGCCAATTTCACCAAATACCTACTATAATGTATCAGCCTGGGTAGCATCCGTCAATCCATCATCTCCGGCAATACTTCAATTCTCTATAAATGGCACACCCATAGGCCCGATTATCAACGCCCTCTCTACACCATGTTCCTGGATTCCTTTCAATGCCACCTGGAATTCAGGATCCACCACAAGTGCTGAAATTTGTATCCTCAATTTAAATACCGCTGCCGGTGGCAATGATTTTGCCATCGATGATATCTCCATGGTTCAACTTTGCATCGTAGAGGATGAAGTTGACATCACACTTTATGAAGAGGAAGCGCCTGAACCTGTCATTGAAGGTCCGGCCTTTTTGTGCGAAGGTGAAACGGGAATCTATACCGCTCAATTTCCTGCTGATCCTCCGATCTACTCCTACGAATGGTCTGTGCCATCCGGTGCAACCATTCTAAGTGGTCAGGGCACACCTGAAATTACCATTTTATGGAACAATGAGCAGGAAAGCGATATATGTCTTGCCATTGAAACCAGGTGTGACATGAATGAAGGATGTTTTGAAGTGACAGTCGGTACTTTACCTGAATTTCCATTGATCTCTGCACCTTCTTCACTATGTCCAGGCGAAACAGCGACACTCTACACTCCCGAATTTGACCCCAATGATACATATGAATGGATCGTTCCTTCTGAAGTAACTATCATCAGTGGTGTGGGGACCAATGAAATTGAAGTGGAATGGGCCAATGAAGGAGAAGCTGAAATATGCGTTGAAGTTACCAATGCGTGCGGAACGACCGACAACTGCACGCTACTGACCTTGCTTCCAAGCTATCTCGTGTTGTTTGACACCACTATTTGTGAAGGCTCCACCTTTGTGCTGAATGGCACCACCTATGGTAATGGCATTTTAACAGGAACAGAATATTTCGTGACTGCGTATGGTTGTGATAGTATTGTTGAAGTTGATGTTACAGAAGCCACATCTCTGGAATTTTTGGTGACGGAATATATATGCCCTGGTGATTCCGTTTTTCTGCAAGGTTCATATCAGACACAATCCGGCACCTATACCGATTCGTTTACTACTGTGAACAATTGCGACAGTCTGGTGATCACTGAATTGATAGTTTCACCTTTTGATACTACATGGATTACATTATCAACATGCGACCCGGCCCAGGCTGGAACCACCATTCAGACATTTTCGCAAGGAAATTGCGATAGCACAGTTATCACCGAAGTCTTGTTATCACCAACAGATACCAATTACATTTTTCAATTCTCTTGTTTACCGGCAGATACCGGACAAGTCACACAGTTGTATACCAACAGCTTTGGATGTGACAGCCTTGTCTTAACGATTACCTACTTGTTCGATTCAGATACAACACAAATCTTTGGAACAACATGTGATCCTGCAATGGCGGGTGTGACCAGGGACACACTAACGAATCTCAATGGGTGCGATAGTCTGGTCATCACTACTATAAATTATCAGCAATCCGATACAACACTGATAGCTACTACCTCTTGTTTTTACCCAGATACCGGTACAACTTCTACACTGCTCATCAACTCCCAGGGATGTGATAGTCTCGTCATTGAGCATGTCGTTTATGGAGGCTCTGATACGACCTTTTTGTTTTTCAATTCATGCTCAGCGATTGATTCAGGATTTCAATTCACCACATTTTCGAATCAATTCGGATGTGACAGCGTGATCGCTGCGTATACCTTATTACTTTCATCTGATACAACTTATCTCAGTGCCACAAGCTGTGAGCCGCTGGATACGGGAATTACGATGCAGCATTTCATCAATAGCGTGGGGTGCGATAGCCTTGTAGTTACTTCTGTCACACTCGATCCATTAGATCTTTGCGATGTACAAGCTACCTATGCGATTCAACAACCATTATGTTATGGAGACTCAGCCTGGATAGTGTTGGATATCGAGGTTGGACTTGGGCCTTTTCATTTAGATTGGATACATCAGGATACTTTAGGTTCTTTCGATTATCCTTCGATCGGAACATATTCGTTTCCACTTGATATAGGAGGTAGAATTTTGCTTAAGCTGACATCAGCCAATGGCTTGGAAATATTGGATACCATATATCTGGATGAACTGATTCCACTAACGATAGAAACCATATCAAGTTTTGATTTTAATGGATTTGGCATCAGATGTAATGGTGAAAAACTGGGAGGTGCAGAAGCCAACATACTTTCTCAGGGCACTCCCCCACTTTCTTACCTCTGGTCTGAAGGATCTCAAACGGATGCTATATCCAATCTTTCCGCAGGACAATATAGTGTGACCGTAACGGATAACAATGGTTGTAAGGATTCTGACATTGTGACCATATCAGAACCTCCTCCAATCGAATATCAAATCACGCTCGATGATATTAATTGTGCCGGCCAACAAAATGGCGCTTTACTTTTGACGTCTGTTCAGGGAGGCGTTAGTCCTGTCACAACTTCACTCGACGGCCAGGCTTTCCAGCAAAAATATACGTATACAGGACTTGGTGCCGGTAACCATGAAGTGATCATCATGGATCAAAACGGATGTTCGTTTGAAGAAACCTTTTTTCTGACAGAACCTGAAGCCTGGTCTATAGATCTGGGACAGGATACCAGCCTTTCTTATGGATCAACATTTAATCTTATATCAACCATCAATGGCCAACCCAAAGGAATGGTAGAGACAAACTGGTCGGATGGAGATTGCGCTAATTGTCTGGTCAGAACAATCGAAGTAGTTTCCAGCACTTACTATGAAGTTTTCGCCAATGACGAAAATGGATGTACTGCGCAAGACAGGATGAATATTGATGTTTTTCTCAACAGGGATATTTTCATTCCAAATATTTTCTCCCCCAACGATGACCAGGTCAATGATGTATTTCTGATCTCTTCCAGCAAGGGATTGAAAGAAATAGAAGAACTCACCATATTTGATCGATGGGGGAATCTCGTTTTCCAGGAATTCCATTTTCAGCCGGATGATCCAGTCCTGTCGTGGGATGGCAAGATGAGCGGCAAGCCCTTAAACCCTGGCGTATATGCTTACAAGGTTATCGTGGTATTCAGAGATGATCGCAGGGAAATAAAGTTTGGGGATGTTACGCTGATCAGATGACCAGATCCTCTTTTTAAAGCCTCTACATTTATTGATAATCAATGATTTAATGTTCCGGCCGAAACAATCGTTTTGACTGGGACGTTATAAGGTGGTCTCTCACTTTGTTTTCATTCCTTCTGGTAATCAGATTGAAATTGATCGTAATTTACCACTAGTTGAAAAAAGTCAAGAAACACATAATTGGATGGTCAGGGGGTATAGTCCTCCTATTCCTGCTTATAGGCATTGTTCTCTCTGTGCTATTCGCATGGAATCGAGATATCATTCGTCATCTAGCCATCACCCAAATTGAAAAACAAATAAAGGGGGAGGTCATAATTGGCTCTATTCGTTCTTCCTATTGGAACACCTTTCCATCTATTTCTGTATGTCTGTCGGATGTCATTATACGCGATTCTCTCTGGAATGAGCACCATCATAATTTTCTGAAAGCTGAAAACATTTATGTATCCTTCCATCTGCTTAGCCTATTAAAAGGTAAGCCTAAAATTCAAAGAGTATTTGTGGAGGAAGCCATCATATATCTGTATACGGATGCATGTGGCAACAGCAACCTCAACCGGAAAGATGATGTAGCATTCAATAAAGGAGAAGGTTCGATTCCGGTCTTCACATTCAGGCGCACCAGGTTGATCATCGAAAATGAAACCCTCAATTCATATCATGATGTTGATTTTGTACGACTCCACTGCCAGGCTGAAAAAGAGAAAAACAGCCACATTTTCCATCTTGATATAAAATCAGTGGTGCATGGAATTGGGTTCAATCTTGAAAAAGGCAGCTACCTGAAAGGAAAAACACTGGAGGGCAAATTTTCACTTGCGTATTACCCGAAGGATAAAATCGCATTAGAGGATCTCCAATTAAAAATACAGCACCATCCGTTTATAATCAATGGAGCCATCAATCTCAACACAGATACGATGTCCTATGATCTTCACATCGCGACGACATCCATCCTGTATAAAGATGCCTCAAGTATCATGACACAATCGATCCAGGAAAATATCAAAATGATAAGCATAGCTGAGCCCATTGATGTCGAAGCAAGGGTAGTAGGTAAAATGGCACGTAAAGTTGTGCCTGCGATCACCACACACTTCTCCGTTAGGGATGCAACAATGGAAACGCCGGTTGGACAGTTCACGCATTGCACCTATACCGGCTCGTTTAACAACCAGGTTGACAGTCTGATCTTGCCGGGAGATGCAAATACAAAATTTACATTTAATCAATTACAACTTGAATGGTCTAAACTCGTCCTGACGTCAAGGAAAATGGAGATTATCAATCTTGTGCATCCTTTTTTGAAATGCGATCTTCAATCCACGTTTAAGCTTGTCGATCTCAATCCCCTCGCCACCAGCTCTACGATCAAATTTGTAAGTGGCACAGGACTTCTTGACATAACATTTGACGGACCTATTACCGTTCGGGACACGATACCGCCAGTACTGAATGGCACTTTTGAAATGGCGGATGCCGAATTGCAATACATCCCCCGGAATTTAGTCTTTAAAAATTGCCAGGGGAAACTTGAATTTAAAAAAGAAGATCTCATCATCAAGGATATATCCGCAACAGCAGGAAGCACTGTATTGAATATGCATGGCCGTATAACCAATTTACTTGCCATGCTCAATCTAAACCCTGAACGATTGATGATTGAATGGACAATTTCCAGCCCACAGCTTTCCCTGGGTGATTTTATTTCCTATGTGGGTGAAAGTTCTTTTGTCCTACCGCCAAACCAACCAGTAAAAAACAAAATTACAAATACCGCATCCAATCTGGACCGGATGATGCGCAATGCCACTGTCAATTTAAATTTATCCACCCCAAAACTGGTATACAAAAAATTTGTCGGCACTGATGTAGTCGCTATCGTACAACTCATTGGTAACAAAGTGTTGATGAAAAAAGTCAATTTATCACATGCCAATGGTAAACTTACTTTGAAAGGTTCACTTTCAAATGGCCGTAATGCTAATAGCCTTGATATAACATCAACTCTTGAAAACGTGGATATCCCGGGCATTTTTAATTCATTTGACAACTTTGGCCAGGATGCTATAACGTCCCGGAATATGAAAGGCAAGCTTTCAGGTAAAATCGCCGTCCAGGGTATTTTGACTGACAAAGCGCTGGTACAGGAAAATAGTATGAAAGGAAATATTGATTTTTCTATACGCAATGGTGAGTTAAACAACTTTGCACCCTTGGTCAAGATCACCACTACTGCGTTAAAAAACAGAGATTTTTCTCAAATCAGGTTTGCTGAATTAACCAATCACCTTAAGGTTATCGGATCTGCTATCTATATCCCTAGAATGGAAATCAGATCCAACGTTGTTGTCTTGTTTGTCGAAGGTGTATATGATACAAAGCATGGTACCGACATGAGTATCCAAATCCCGGTCAGCAATCTTTCCAAATCTGAAAATAAGGAGATGGAAAATACCGGTAAGGCTGGCGTGAATGTTCGCCTGAGAGCAAAGACAGCAGAAGATGGTGATTTGAAAATCAGTTGGGACCCGCTCAACAATGCGAGCAAGGCGAGGAAATCCGAAATGAAGCAGGATTCAATAATGCTACCTGGCAAAAACTAATCCTATTAGTTGTACCATCTTAATTACTGAAGATGAAGAAGCAAAGAAAAATAAGCACGCTGAGTACGAATCCATACATCAGGACCTGGTAAGCAAAGACCAGTAAATTGTATTTGCGTTTGAGAATTAAGCCCTGGTAATAAATATCAATCGTCATATGCTCATACATTTCATCACCGGCTGCCAGTAATGCTTTCATTTTTTCAAGATAAGCCTGTTGTGAAAAGCCTGCAATCACCCCAAAAAAAAGTAAACTCGATTTCTGGCCCGACTCTTCCCATTTCGTTGACTTGATCAACTTAGGACGTGCTGCCTGGATAGCAAAAACAAGGGAGATCAGGGAAGCGATAACTATAATGACTATAGGGATAATGAAGGTCAGCCCATAACTGGTGATCGCACCAGAAACAGAACCATAGCCTATGACGGCTACAATAGCTGAAATCACCATGGTACTCACGGAGATAATCATGTTGGCTTTATAATCAGCTATCTGGACGAGTTTGCTTTGATGATTATAGGTGACCCTGAAAAGTGTTTCTTTGCCACGTTCAGCTTGTTTAGCAGACATTTTTTTTTCTTCCTTTTCTTCCAATTCTTCCATCTTATGAAAACAAGTCTTGTTGTGTTGGTTTTTTATACGGCACACCAAGGTGTTGAAATGCTTTTGGTGTTGCTTCCCTGCCTCTTGGTGTTCGCTGAATAAAACCCTGCATGACCAAAAATGGTTCGTATACTTCTTCTATCGTACCTGGGTCTTCGCCCACTGCCGTTGCAATAGTGGTAATACCTACAGGTCCTCCGTTAAATTTATGAATGATCGCTGAGAGAATCCTATTGTCCATTTCGTCCAGACCATATTCATCTACACGCAATGCATTGAGACCATGGATAGCGATTTCTTCATCAATCGTTCCTGTGCCTTTGATTTGTGCATAATCTCTTACGCGACGCAACAATGCGTTTGAAATACGTGGTGTGCCGCGAGATCTTGATGCAATGGCATGCCGGCCTTTATCTGTAATAGGAACATCTAACAAGGTTGATGATCGTGAAATGATTTTCTCCAGCGTCGGCACGTCATAATAATCAAGATGAAAATTGATACCAAAGCGTGCGCGCATAGGTGCAGAAATCAAACCTAATCTTGTTGTTGCACCCACCAGTGTGAAAGGTTGCAAACTAATCTGAACCGATCGTGCACTGGGACCACTATCAATCATGATATCGATGCGGTAATCTTCCATGGCTGAATAGAGATATTCTTCTACCACTGTATTGAGCCGATGTATTTCATCGATAAAAAGTACATCGCCTTCCTGAAGATTAGTTAATAGTCCCGCGAGGTCCCCTGGTTTTTCAATGACAGGGCCGGACGTCATGCGGAGATTCGCACCAAGTTCAGATGCGATAATATGGGATAAGGTTGTTTTACCCAGCCCTGGAGGACCATGGAGTAAAACATGATCTAAAGCCTCGCCTCGTTGCTTGGCAGCCTGGATAAAGACAAAAAGATTTTCAACGATATCTTCCTGACCTGCAAATTCTGTCAATCCTTTGGGACGCAGGGCCTTCTCGACCTGCTTTTCCTGGGGAGTCAAGTGATCATCTGCCGCTTCAATGATAGGATTACGCATCAGGTGCTAAGGTATTGAAAAAATAGGGACCCCCGCCTTACCTCAGATTTTCTAAATTTGCACCTCATTTAAACGATAGACTCAAAAATGAACGGATCTAGAATCACTATGTCAGCGGCCGGAATCCAGGTGCCAGTTGACCCAATCATACCATTTATTGAAGGAGATGGCACAGGACCAGATATTTGGGCTTCCTCTGTCAGAGTGTTTGACGCAGCTGTCCACAAAGCCTATGGTGGCGCCAGGAAAGTGTTCTGGAAGGAAGTACTTGCGGGGGAAAAGGCCTTTAAACAAACAGGTGACTGGTTGCCTCAAGAGACACTTGATGTCATTGCTAATCAGTTGGTTGCCATCAAAGGCCCTCTGACCACGCCTGTTGGAGGCGGCATTCGTTCGCTGAATGTTGCTTTGCGCCAAAAACTCGATTTATACGCCTGTGTAAGACCTGTCAGATGGTACAAAGGTGTCCCAACCCCAGTCAAAGAACCGGGTAAAGTCAACATGGTCATCTTCAGGGAGAATACTGAGGATATCTATGCCGGCATCGAATACCTTGCCGGATCTCCTGAAAATGAGCGTCTTAAGAGGTTCCTGATCGAAGAAATGGGCGTTAAAAACATCCGTTTCCCTGAAACTTCATCTCTCGGTATCAAACCAGTGTCACTTGAAGGTACTGAGCGCCTTGTTCGGGCAGCTATGGAGTACGCATTCCGCAAAGGAAGCAAGAGCGTGACCATCGTCCACAAAGGCAATATCATGAAGTTTACCGAGGGTAAATTTAAAGAATGGGGTTATGCCCTGGCAGAAAGGGAGTATGGCAACAAGGTGTTTACCTGGGCTCAATACGACCGTATCGTGGCTACTGAAGGCCAGGAAGCAGCGGATTCAGCTCAAAAAGCAGCTCTCGCAGGCGGTGCCCTTCTCGTCAAAGATGTGATCGCAGATGCATTCCTTCAGCAGATATTATTGCGTCCTGAAGATTATGATGTGATCGCTACCCTCAATCTGAATGGTGATTATATTTCTGATGCCCTTGCCGCTATGGTTGGCGGTATCGGTATAGCACCAGGTGCCAATATCAATTACGTCAATGGTGCCGCTATATTCGAAGCGACTCATGGTACTGCTCCCAAATATGCCGGTCTCGACAAAGTCAACCCAAGTTCTGTCATCCTTTCCGGTGTGATGATGTTTGATTACCTCGGTTGGACTGAAGTATCTGACCTCATTGAAAAAGGTCTTGAGATGGCGATCGATAAAAAACGGGTTACATATGATTTCCATCGCTTGATGGAAGGTGCGACACTTCTGAAATGTTCTGAGTTCGGGGATGAGATTATTTCCAATATGTGATCATCTTGTTGCGCTTCACATTTTGGTTGTCTAAGAGGTAAAAAAGGCTAAAGAGGCCTAAGAGGTTAAAGAGGCTAAATGCAATAAATTGCTTTAGTCTCTTTTTCTTTTTCGCCTCTTCATCCTCTTTCACCTCTTCAGCCTCTTTCGCCAAACGTTGATTTGACTGAAGCCAAACAAAGGAAATACGTATCTTTCCCCCGCTTATGGAGCCCATTCAATCGTCCTCTCTTCCACAGGTAGCAGGTAGTGTTTTGAACGATCTGCGCCATTACCTTTCTGCCATAGAACCTGTGCTCTATCAGGCGCCGATGGACCTGCTATCAGGATCCACTATTGGCCAACATACGAGGCATATCATAGAATTTTACATTTGCCTTATAGATCAATCAAGCCAGGAAGAAACCCCGGTCATCAACTACGCCAAAAGACAAAGAGATTATCGCATAGAATCTGAACCAGATTATGCCTTGCATCTTGTCAATGAAATCTGCGAACGGCTTGGAGATCTGGATATTGATAAAAATTGCATGCTCGATTCTTCCGAACATGGCCTGGAGGAGCTTTTGGTTTCTTCCACAATAGGAAGGGAATTGATCTACAACATCGAACATACCATCCATCATCTGGCCATTGTCAAAATAGCATTGAAAGCGACTACCCCATCGATTGATTTGCCGGAACATTTTGGTGTAGCTCCTTCGACCATACGCCATCGACAGGAGACATGTGCACAGTAACCTTTATTCCCAAGGCCGGTAAAACATACATTACATCCAATCGCGATGAAAGCCCCGGGAGACAATCCTCAGGCTTAATCTCTCAACATTCACCCGAATCTAATTCAATTCACTTTCCCCTGGATGAATCATCCGGAGGAAGTTGGATTGCTTTATCCGAAACAGGTCGTACGGTATGCCTGCTCAATGGAGCCTATGAACCCTTCATCCCAAATCCACCATACAGACTCAGTCGTGGACAAGTAGTATTGGCTGCTGTCAAAGCGGAAGACACCAATACATTTCTTTTGAAGACGGAGTTAACGGACATTGCACCCTTTACTCTATTGATCTACGAAAATAGTATGCTGATGCAGATGGTCTGGGATGGCGAACAAAAACATATCGCTACCCTCCCCTTCGATGAACCCCGCATTTGGTCATCTGTAACGCTTTACCCTCCGAAAATTCGTGAATGGCGAAAAACTCTATTTGAAAAATGGATGTCAGACACTAAAGTCATTGACCGGGAGTCCATCATCGGCTTTCACCGGATGGCCAATGATAATCCGGAAAATGATTTTGTCATGAACCGCAATGATATTGTCAAAACACTTTCTGTCACCAGTATTGTCGTAACAGAAAAGGCCGGGTCAATATTACATTTGGATATAGAAGAAGAAACAAGAGAAGAAATAATGATCCATTATGGCGAGTGACAGCACGATGTACGCAACGGAAGCATCATCGGTCATATCTCCAATGAGCCTTTGGTGGAGGCGCTTTTTTATAAAACTCAGGTCATGGGAATATTGGCCAATCTATATATTCAATATCCCTGTCCTGTTTATCTGGATCTGGAATGCATTAAAAGCAAGAGACTTCTTTTTTTTCACGCTGACCAATCCAGGCATTGAGACTGGTGGTTTTTTTGGAGAATCCAAATCCGCCATCCTTGATAACATACCTTCTGAGTTTAAACCAAAAACTGTATTGATCCGGCATGGTGATACGCATCCGGATGTTGCTTCACTCATGACTCAGTCCGGACTTTCTTTCCCTCTGATTGCAAAACCTGAAATTGGCGAGCGCGGCTGGTTGATTTCAAAGATCCACAACCAGGAAGAATTAAAAGACTACATCAGTAATCATTCCATTGATATCATTCTTCAGACCTATGTAGATCTTCCTGTAGAACTGAGTATCATGGTTTATGCTATGCCGGATGGAAGCGATTCGGCTGTAACTTCAATTTGTGAAAAGCACTTTCTTCAGGTGCTGGGAGATGGTCATTCGACTTTAGGTCAATTGATCATGGCGCAGGACAGGGCTGTATTGCAATTTGAAAAACTGAGGACCAGATTCGGGCATCGATGGGATGAAGTACTTAGGTCTGGTGAAGTCTTGATCCTGGAGCATGTTGGGAACCATTGCCGGGGGACCATGTTCCTGGACCGGAATGACCAGATCGACGAAGCGATCACTGGGCATATGGTGTCTCTGCTCAGGACTATGCCAGAGGTTTATTATGGTCGGTTTGATATGAGAGTTGGATCCTGGCAATCCCTCCGGGAAGGCAGGGATATCAGAGTATTAGAGTTTAACGGGACCAGCAGTGACCCGGCGCATATCTATCAGCCGGGATATTCACTCTTTAAGGCATACCGGGATATAGCGTATCATTGGGGTATAATGTACCGGATTTCGAGGCAAAACAGGAAGGCGGGACATGCTCCTGTCACATTTAAAGTTATAATATCAGCATTAATCATATATTTTCGCTACAAAAGAGCTAATTAATACCATTTGGGATTCCTTACACACTTCATTTATGGCTGCATTGGCAGCTTCTTAGGTACACTTCCGATGGGTACAATCAATGTATCTGTGGCGGAGGAATCTATACGTCGTGGAGTTCGTGCCGGGATCATTATGGCTTGCGGTGCGGCTTTTGTGGAGTTTTTCCAGGCATATATAGCCCTCAGTTTTTTCAATATCCTTTCCACCAATCCGGGTGTGGAGCGCACCATTATCCTTACCTGCATTCCTATCTTCCTGGTGATCGGTTGTTATTATCTTTTTAAAAAGAATCCTCACATAGCCCCTGTCCCAACCAAAGGATCTCACGTTATTGGTTTTGCAAAAGGGATGATGGTTACGACCCTTAACCTGATTGCTGTACCGTATTATGTCTTCCTTGGTGGTTATCTGCATTCAGCTGGTCTTATCAAATTGACTCCTGAGTTTGTTGCTGCTTTTTCAGTAGGCGTCGTAGCAGGTACATTTTTAGTATTTCTTATCTATGCCAAATTAGGCCAGTATATCCGTCGCAAGAGTGAAAAGCTTAGTCAATATGCCAGCAAGGTGGTTGGTTTAATCTTTATCGCGATCGCGATTAGCCAGGCGTTCCGATACTATTGGTGATCAGTGTCGAGTTTCGAGTGACGAGTTTCGAGTTTCGAGTTTTCAGTATTGAATGATCTGTGATCAATAAACTAATCTGTGTTCAAATTATAGATTTAGTGGTCTTGTGGTCATCACACCTACGGTGTGATAGTGGTCTCGTGGTCGAACACATTTAGTGAGTCATGCAGAAGTCAGTACGTATCCAGTTAACTCGAAACTCGTCACTCGACACTCGAAACATCACTCGGCACTCGTCACTCGACACTCGACACTGCAAACTACCTTTTCGTCAATAAAATCTTCTCCCCATTCGTTCCAGTGATGAGCATGTTGTTATTTTCTATATAATATTTTCCCAGGTGAACACTCTGCACCTGTCCATTCTCAATCCCCTGCATATATAATTGATTGCCGATCGTATACCAGGATACTCCGGGAAGAACGCCTTCACCCTGCCCTGTGCTCTGGCCACTATAATCACTGCCACTTATATAGGATGAGCTGCCTGCCTCCGCCAATCGGCCACCTGATAGAAAAGTCATGCTTTGGGAAGTACCGGCACCCATATATGAATCACCATATCCTGATTGGTAGAGTTCCTCCTTCGTCCATGTTCCAAGTAACTCTTGTGGATGAGTTGCTCCAGCAGGAAATTCTATTGCATTTTGGTTTTGATTACTGATAGCTGTTGTCTCTCTATGATCTGCAACATCTCTTGTAAAATTTATTTCAATATCATCTATATCACCATAAGGGTCTACAATTAAAGTGAAAAGAAGTTGGTCGCCCTCAATTCTACCAGTAACATTCATTTCAACTCCTGAAGTTGGTTCTTTTCCTGCGCCCGTAAATGTAGCTCCTGCCAATTCAAGCATAAGCGTTAAAGATGTATACCCATCATTAAGGATGCCTGTATAAGATGCTCCATCCCCGGGTTCAATAACCAGTGTAAGTTTATCCGCATTGATCATCGCCGAATAATTTCCTGCGAAAACAACGGATTTAACGGTAGCCTGAGATTGTATGCTTAAACTAAACAGTGCAATAAATACAGATAGTATAAAACGCATGGCAGTTGTTTGTACTTCCGAAGATACTATTTCACCTGCATTATCCATTTGATATCTAACTGCTAATTTCAAATTTACAACTGCTAACTTCTCACTGCTAACTTCTCACTATTACAAGATGTTTTTGTCTTTTTTTGCCATTTCCCTTATCTTTGTCGCTCGTTAAAATACTTCCTGGATATGCATATCGAAAAAATCGAAAATTCGGGTCAGGCGCGTTTATTTAACAGTCCGGCACTTGAATGGCTTACCAAAGGACATCCCCTGATCATTTGGGCTATGTACCTGCCCGTGATTATCTACTTCTTATATCACGGCTATGACACCTTTGGATTTACGATCCAGAAAATTCTACTGTTGTTTTTAGGTGGTATATTTTTCTGGACTTTCTTTGAATACATCGCTCACCGTTTCCTTTTCCATCTGGAAGCGAAAAGCGAAACAGGGATGAAAATCGTCTACATTTTTCACGGCAGTCATCATCACTATCCAAGGGACAAGACACGGCTCTTTATGCCTCCACTTCCCAGCATTCTCATCTCCGGAACTATACTTGGGATATTGTACCTCCTTATGGCAAAAAATGCATTTCCGTTTTTTGGAGGTTTTATGTTAGGCTACCTTTTGTATGGAAGCATCCATTATGCGATCCATGCATGGCGTCCTCCATTCAGTTGGGCCAGGAATCATTGGCGCAATCACCATTTGCATCATTATCAGGACGGCCATATGGGTTTCGGCGTAAGCTCAACGCTATGGGATCATGTCTTTGGAACTATGTTTGACTTGAAGAATATCAAAGAGGATAAAGAGAAGGTGAAGGAGTTGACGTACGAGAAAAAGTGATTTTCGGTGCATTCAGTCACTGGTCATACATTTTCCTGGCGATCTTAATATGTTTTTTGGATTCCCTGGCATGTTTACCTGCAATGATAAAAGCTGGAATTGATCCCATGGCTACAATAATACCTAAACCACCATATTGAATTTCATTATAAATACCATAACTATTATCCGAATTGGCATCAGCCGATGCTATAATTGTTGCCAGGCCCAACCCGATGAGAATTCCACCTGTGGCAGCTAGTTTATTGCTTTTTTTCCTGCTTTTCGCGGCAGCATACAATTCCTTGTTAAGCCCGGCATTACTAAAATCATAACCCTGCAAATCAAGTTGATTAGCTTTATAGAATTGATTCGTTCTAAGAATATCGTCCTTCATTTCATCCAGGCTTATAGAATCCGATTGGGCATAGGAATGTATTGAGGACATTAACAACATTAATATTTGGATTGCTTTTTTCATGCGATCATTTTACGTAAAAAGAATGTTTTGATTACATTTTCAAAAATAGACTAATGCCTCGCGTCTCCCCATACTGATAAATCATGAAATTCTACATCTTTATATGGCTGTATATTTGCAAGGGGATTATTCACCCGTGAGTCCGTGTTTGAAATAAAGAGTTTAGAAGGATGATTTGTATTTTGAGGACTGCCTTACATTAAATGTCCAACTGATCCCATGAGTATTATAAAAACAGGGCTGACCCCGAAGCGAACAAATCTTGATGGTTTTCTATATAACCAAAGTGTTTTCGCTTTCATCGTCTTTTTCGGATTAGCCATTTGGGCCTTCTGGACATCCTATTATGGAAAACTCCATGAGGATATGGCATGGTCCATGCGAATGCATGGAATGGCCATGACAGCATGGTGCCTTTTGCTGATCATACAATCGCTACTGATCAGACTTAAAAAGAATAAGGTTCACAGGCTTACGGGCAAACTTTCATATCTGATTGTTCCTATGATGCTTTTCACCGGAGCACATCTCGCTCATATCACGGTCAATGGTATGGAAGCAGGCACATCCTTGTATTATTACTGGATTGCGATGATGTTCAATTCGCTGATAGCGTTCGTTGCATTGTATGGCCTGGCCATGTGGCACCGTAAAAACCCGCTTACACATGCCCGTTATATGGTATGTACGATTTTCCCATTATTCACACCCATCACCGATCGCCTCATATACAAGTACTTCCCTGAACTGATACAGTTTGTTCCTGAACTGGAAGGCATGCCAATGGTGCAATTACTCGGATTTGCGCTTGCGGATGTCTTGCTCATACTTCTTTCCAACTGGGACTGGAGAGCACACAAGCGAAAAGATGTATTCCCGATGGCCTTTTTCATCATAGGGCTATTTCAGTTTTCTGCCCTCACCCTTTACAAGTACAATTCCTGGAAACAAATTGGAAACTGGATCATGAGTTTACCACTTTAAATAAGAAAAGGGAGGCTTAAGACCCTCCCTTTTTCTTCGTGGCAAAGAATGCCACTAAAACCCCAAAAAACCGAGGGCTAAAGTAAAAGATACAATCGAATCAAAGGGGGAAAAGCTTGTAGAAAAAATACTACAACAACATTCTTTTGAGAAGAATTTTCAAAAGCTCTTGTGAAATCATTTGGATTCTCCTAGAATTAAAAACAGGATTCCTACGTTCTAAACTATGACCTAGAACACATTATGTCTTCCGGTTCTGCGTTTTTCAGGATCGTTGTAAACTATTTACATGAAATCAGTCAAATTCTCATCCCCCGATTCCTCTCAACATCTTTTTGCTGACGCGGTACGAAAAAATGTCAGCGATTATTTCAAAGAGAAAGGCCTCTCTACCAAAGGCAATCTTTCCCTGGTGATGCAAACTATTATCATGTTTGCAACATACCTGATTCCGTTTGTGCTCATCCTTCTGGTGCCCATGAATAGCTGGTTAGCGATTCTCATGGCAGTCATAATGGGTGTCGGTACAGCGGGCATTGGTATGAGTGTGATGCATGGTGCAGCCCATGGATCCTATTCAAGCAAAGAATGGATCAATAAAATGTTTGCATCGACGATGTATGCCCTGGGAGGAAATGTATTCAACTGGAAAGTGCAGCACAATATCCTCCATCATACGTATACCAACATCGATGAGTACGACCCCGATATTGCTTCTAAGGGCCCGATTCGCTTGTCAGACCATTCTCCGGTTCGGAAGATTCACCGGTATCAGTATATCCATGCGTTTTTCTTTTATGGCCTCATGACCATTTTTAAAGTCATCATGGATTTCAGCCAGATGGCCACCTTCAATAAAGAAGGATTTGCCAGGCAGCAACACACTAACCCAACTGTAGAATACATAAAAATGATCCTGATCAAGCTATTGTATTTCGCGGTCATTATAGGTCTCCCTATTCTATTCAGCCCTTTCAGTTGGTGGCAGGTATTGATTGGATTCTTTATCATGCACTGGACCACGGGACTGATATTAGGCACTGTTTTCCAACTTGCCCACGTGGTTGAAGGTTTAGAACAACCTCTCCCGAATGCAGAAGGTTTGGTGGACAGTGACTGGGCTGTGCATGAATTACATACGACATCTGATTTTGCGCGAAATAATCTTTTCCTCTTTTGGTATATAGGTGGCTTAAACTTTCAGATCGAACATCATTTGTTTCCACATATCTGTCATATCCACTACCGGAAAATCGCCCCGATCGTTGAGAGGACCGCCAAAGAATTTGGCCTTAGTTATAATCTGAAACCAACCTTTCTGGCGGCTTTAAAGTCTCATATTCAACGACTTAAAGAACTAGGGCAACCGGTTCAACCTACCCCTGCATAAGGCAAAGAGTCCATATATATGATCCTAATGACCAGTTAAGCAAGGTCAAAACAGGCTGATTTCAAAACTTTCACATGTCTTAAAGGTTTGGTTATAAAGCAAATAGCGCTTGTCGATCGGATAAGCCGGGAATCAAGCCTCTTCAAACGTAGGTCATTTTGTATTTTTGCAGCTCCTTAACCGAATCAAACGGATATAATACAGTACATGAGAACATTAAAATTTACTACAAGCGATAAGAATCAAACCAATTTCGCTGCAGCCGTCCGCAAAAACGTCAACGATTACTTTAAGGAAAATGGGATTGCGCCAACCGCTAACATTTACATGGTTCTTCAGACCCTCGTGATGTTATCACTCTATATCGTTCCATTTATCCTGATTCTGACGGTTCCGATGAATATCTGGATCGCGCTGGGATTGGTCGTCATCATGGGACTCGGTACCGCAGGTATAGGTATGAGTGTCATGCATGATGCTGTACATGGTTCCTATTCCCGTAAAGAATGGGTCAACAAGATGTTCGGCAGTACGATGTACCTACTGGGAAGCAATGTCTTCAACTGGAAGGTTCAACACAACATATTACATCATACCAATACGAATATTGACGGCTTCGATGGGGATATTGATTCCAAAGGCCCGATCCGTCTTTCTCATAGCGCACCTTACAAGAAATTTCATAAGTACCAGCATTTTCATGCGTTCTTCTTCTATGGCCTGATGACGCTTTCTAAGTTGGTGCAGGATTTCACACAACTGGCTGAGTATAACAAATCCGGGATTACCCGTCAATTGAAGAGAAGCCCTGTTGCTGAATACATCAAGATGGTGGCGCTCAAATTAGTCTATCTGTTCATCTTCATTGGCCTCACCATCTTCTTTACTGATTTTACTTGGTGGCAGATATTGATTGGATTCGTTGTTATGCATTGGACTGCAGGTTTTATTCTGAGTATCATCTTTCAGCTTGCCCATGTCGTAGAAGGCGCTGATCAGCCTTCACCAAATGCAGATGGTGTTGTGGAAAGTGACTGGGCTGTTCATGAGCTTGCTACTACGTCCAATTTTGGCCGCAACAACTGGTTGCTTACGTGGTATGTTGGTGGGCTAAACTTCCAAATCGAGCATCACCTGTTTCCTCATATCTGTCATGTACACTATTCCAAAATCTCGCACATCGTGGAGAAGACAGCCAATGATTTTGGATTGACGTACAATCTGAAACCGCGTTTTCGTGATGCCCTTCGTTCGCACATACGCATGCTGAAGGTGTTGGGAAGACCAGCGCAAACAACTGCTGCATAGAAAATCAGCTAGTCAGCAGAGGAGGCGCTCTTAATTCAAGCCTGGATAATTTAATTATCGGGAGAGACGCAGAGACGCAGTTCAAAAAGCTCTCACACTACAAATATCGCACAGATCGAAGATCCCGCTAAATGGTTTGACATTTGTTATGGGAGACGCACAATTATTCAAGCTCGGGTAATTATTTATCGCGCAAAGACGCAGAGACGCAAAGACGTAGTTATGCCTCTTCTGCCTATTTGCCCCTAAATCCCCTAAAGGGGACTTAACGTTTCCATTCAGTCGTTCTGCCTTTTCCGCCTCTTTAGCCTCTTCAGCCTCTTCATCCTCTTCAGCCTCTTCAGCCTCTTCAGCCTTTATTAAATTACTTTTGGAAAACCCTTATATAATCAACGATCATATGTTGCGGAAATGGGGTTGAACTATCCGGACTGCCGGGAAAGTTACCACCAACAGCCACATTGAAAATAAAGAAGAAGTTTTTATTGAATGGATAGGTGGCCCCGTTAAGACTGGCAGGTGTGATGGTATGAAATACCACATCATCTACCAGGAACTCGATCAGGTTGTTTTCCCAATTGATAGAGAATACATGAAACGCATCCTGGAAATTGTCCGTACCGCTGAGATATAATGCATTAGTGTTCTGCTGATGATCCCCTAGATTAGCACCATAATGTACCGTACCCACTACCCTATTTGGGAGATCCCCTGTCAACTCCATGATATCAATTTCCCCGGAGGCAGGCCAGCCTACCGCATCGACATTCGAACCTAACATCCATAAAGCGGGCCATAGTCCTTTTCCTTCAGGTAATGCAGCTCTGATATCAATGCGGCCAAATTTGAACTGTCGTTTCCCTTTAGTTACAAGACGTGATGATGTATAATCATGGTTACCAAAGTTCTGCTCCTTAGCAGTGATGACCAGATGGCCATCCACAATGGATGTATTGTCTTCGCGATAATATTGGAGTTCGTTATTGCCCCATCCACAATTATTGGGACATCCATCCCCTATTTCAAACGTCCAGTCTGCGGTGTTAAGGGTCTCGCCATCAAACTCATCAGCCCACTTGAGGGTGTATCCATCATAGGACTCCGGTGATTGATATCCACCAGATGGAATAACCAAA
The DNA here is from genome assembly GCA_017995875.1 of Saprospiraceae bacterium. Next base: position 21,084 of record JAGOIB010000004.1, on the reverse strand, counting down.
CCAGCGGTATTATCATCATCATCATCTATGGTGATCGTGGAGAGATCTTTCTCTATATAGGTATTCATGGGATTGTACAACTTGACCTGAAAGGTTTCTTTCGTCTCCTTTGCCTCATCACCGATAATGGTAATCTCAATCACTTTTTTATTCTCATCCGGAGCAAAGATTAGCTGGCCGGATGTGATCACCTCATAATCAAGATTGGGTTCAGCAGTAACGGATATAGCAGAAAAGGTGACAATAGCGTTTGTCTTATTCTCACCTGAAAGTAGGACCTCTAGTTGCAATACCTGGTCAACATCTCCTTCCCTAATAGAATAGTCGGCAATGGTGACCACGGGAAGATTCAATTTACCGGGGGTGCCGTCATCTTCATCTATGCAACCATATGGTGCCATGGTCAGCATCAGCAATGCTAATAGCAAGGTGTATCTTGAGCGAACAGGTATCATGTCTGTATATTTCATTTGACTATATTTTAAATCAACGTAAAAGTTGTTATGTTCCCATTATTCAGATAGTTGATTGGTGAAGGGACACAACGGCGTGTGTCCCTTCACTATTCAACAATTTTCAATTCCTGTTCACGATTCAAATCTTCTGATCAGGATTTCACTAATAAGCACTCTTTTGTGCAGCGGCACTATTCTTTGCAGGCAAAGTAAATTGCGCTGGCGAAATTATTATTGGTACACCCTCACGTAATCCACCAACATCTGTTGGGGCCAAATAGTCGTATCGACACCCATTTTTCCTCCCCAGTTTCCACCTACGGCAATATTGAGCAAAAGATGAAAGTCAAGGTCAAAAGGCCATGCATCGGGTCCTTCATGCCTGTTGGTAAACGTATGAAATACCTTATCATCAAAGAGAAAATCAATCTTATCTTCATTCCATTCCATACCATATGTATGGAAAGAGGTGCTGATCGATTTTGAAGAAACCCCTTTGGACTTCTGCGTACCCAACATACCATTATACCGCTTAGTATGCACTGTTCCAAAAATACTATCCGGGATATAGCCGACATGTTCCATGATATCAATTTCGCCGCTTGAAGGCCAATCACCGTAAGACCAGTCCGTTGGAAGCATCCATATCGCCGGCCACACGCCAATGCCCTTTGGAAGCTTTGCCCTTACTTCAATTCTTCCATAGGTCCAGTCTCCTTTGTGTTTACTCACCATGCGCGAAGAAGAATAATCGCGTGTCTTCATTTTTTCACGATGGGCTTCAATGACCAGGTTACCGTTTTCGATACGTGCATTTTCAGGTCGATCTGAAGTATAATATTGCAATTCATTATTTCCCCAACCACAATTCCCCGGACATCCATCCCCTTTATCATAACCCCATTTGGTAGAATCCGGAAGACCAGTTCCATTAAATTCATCTGCCCAAACCAATTGCCCCTTTTTACTATGATGTGTCAGAGAGGACATACTACTACTGAAAATAAACAAGAACGCAATTCCTGTAACAGCAACGATCGTTGAAAAAATCTGATTCATAACACTTGGTTCCTTTCAGGAAATTATTGAGGCATAAATACCAGTTCGAACCAACCTTGTGCTAATGGAACACCATTTGGATCCCGTTGCCTTGCACGGACGATCAATTCAGTTTCTGTAAGGCTGACGATATCAAGCAGATTGTCTGAATCCCACACACCCATAAACTGGTCATCCGGGATCAATAGCTGATCCCGTCCATTGATGCCGGTACCTTCCAGAAAAACAAAATCAGCTACTCCCGGATCATACGGCTTTACTTTATAGCCATCCCATGGATCTACTGATGTCCCATTGTTTTTGTTTTGGAAAACAACATTTTCAAATGTGAAGCAAAATCCATCATCATATTGAGCACCTTGCAAACCATCGACAGGCGATGTGTACCAGGAGTAATCATCATAGGTAGGCCCTACTTTAACAGCACCAGGGGCATGTGAAAACGTCCAGCATTTTCCTGATGGACCACAATTACCTGTAAGCAATCCAAGCTTTGGACTACATGATAATGGAGCATCCTGCAGAATAGTAACTTTCTTTGTTGCGAAAGGAGTTCCACTACCATCTGACTTTGAAACAAACAGTGTGATGGTATATTCGCCAGCCTTACCATATTGAATGGTATCCAACTCTTTTGTCGACGACTTTGGTGAGGCACCGGGTACATCCCAGTAGCGTTGGAAATTTCCCGTAGAAAGATCATGAATGACAACCCGGTTACTATCACCTTGCACAAACTCAGCACTAAACTGCGGTGCTTCCGGAGAAGGTCCCAAATGAATATCATCATCACGCTCTGGCGCACAGCCCGAGATCGCAATTGCGGATATGGCGATGAAGATGTTGATGTATGTACGCATTGTCAATGTTTTTTATTTCCAAATTAAATCCACAGAATTATCTGCCTCAGTTTTGCCCCTATGGGGCAAGTATTGTTTTTTTATTTTCCTTGTTACCAACCTATAGCCCCTACGGGGCATAAAATCATTTTCTTAAATCATTGATACCAACCTGTTGCACCTACGAGCTTCAAATCACTTTCTCAAATCATTGATACCAACCTATAGCCCCTACGGGGCATAAAATCATTTTCTTAAATCATTGATACCAACCTGTTGCACCTACGAGCTTCAAATCACTTTCTCAAATCATTGATACCAACCTGTTGCCCATACGGAGCT
>JAGOIB010000004.1:0-18289 GCA_017995875.1 Saprospiraceae bacterium | reverse complement strand
GGGGCATAAAATCATTTTCTTAAATCATTGATACCAACCTGTTGCACCTACGAGCTTCAAATCACTTTCTCAAATCATTGATACCAACCTGTTGCCCATACGGAGCTTCAAATCATTGCTACCAACCTTTAGCCCACTTCGACTACCTCCCTCACATCCTTGTTCGCCCGCTCAGTGCAGCGCCTACGGGGCATTGAAAATCACAATTCACTCTATGCCCTATGCGCTATGCTCTATGCTCAATAACCAAAATTTTGTGTCAACGCCCCATTCGTCGCCTGAATTTGTGACTGAGGGATTGGAAACAATTCATGCACTCCGGCTATAAAACCTAAACCACCTAAAACCTGCGGCGCACGTCCTGTACGAACAAGATCAAAGAAGCGATGCGCTTCGAGGCCCAGCTCAAGCCGACGTTCGCGATAGATAGCATCCAGCAAAGCTGTACCTGAATAGGAAATATCAGGAATACTCACTCTCGCCCTCACCACATTCAAAGAATTTCTTGCAGCTACTTCATCTCCTGTATGGTAAGCCGCTTCTGCATGCATCAACAACACATCCGAATACCTGATCACGCGATCATTTGTACCACCATTTGGATTGGGATCACCGAAGGGTGCATCTTCACTCTTATTATTGAAATACTTCTTCGAATAATAAATATACGGGGTGCCTCCAGTCGCGTCAATTGTAAAAACACCTCTGTCTCCCATTTGATCACCAAGACGAAATACAGTAGATACTAAACGAGGATCTTCAAATCCTTCTTTGAAAAACTCATCTACAAAATCCTGCGTTGGGATGTTAAACCCATACCCGGCAAATTGTCCTCTGGCTCTGGTAAATACATTTGTAAAACTTCCTTCATTGGCATTATTCTTTCCCCAGTTGCCACCGGATGCATTCATATATTGTATTTCAAAGACAGACTCAGAATTATTTTCTCCATACACCGGGAAAATATCTGCGTAATCAGCAACCAATATGTATTCATTAGAATTGATGATGGTTTCAGTTGCGGCCTTTGCTTCAGGCCATTTCTGACGCCATAGATAGGTCTTGGCGAGGAGTGCCTGTGCTGCTCCTTGAGTAATCCGACCCAAATCAGCTGAAGAATATTCACTGCGCTTCCACAAAACTGCAGAAGCTGCGACCAGGTCACTTTCTACAAAATCCCATATTTGTTCAGCCGTTGCCCGCGGCATATTATACTCTGAGGGCGCAAGCACATGATCTGCCAATGGTACACCGCCAAACATCGTCACCAGATTAAAGTAATTCCATGCACGAATAAATCTTGCTTCACCAAGGATGCGTGCTTTGAGTACCGGATCCATTTCTATTGCAGGTACTTTCTCAAGGACTACATTAGCACGATAGATGCCTTCATAATCAGCACCCCATTCAGCTTCAAGCAAATCGGTATTAGTCCTACCTTTAAATGTTTCCAATTCATATAATGCAGCCACATCATTATCTCCTGAGCCTCCCTTTATAGCATCATCCGACATGATGTCACCCCAAAACCATCTGAAGTGGCCCGCAGGTGATAATTGAAATTGCAGTGATGCATATGCTGCATTAACAGACGCGATCGCATCTTCTTCCGTGCGGTAAAAATTTTCCTCGGTAGTACCTACAATAGGCGCTTTCTCGAGAAAGTCTTTTTCGCATGCACTCAGAGTGACGCCAGCAACAATAATGGGTAGGAATATCTTTTTCATGTTGTCTTATTGATCGTTAAAAGGTCAGGCTTACTCCGCCCATAATCGTCCGTGCCTGCGGATAAAACCCACGGTCTATACCAATTTCAAGACTACCTCCCACATTACCGATCTCAGGATCCAATCCGGAGTATTTTGTAAACGTGATAAGGTTTTGTGCTGTCATGTAAATTTTGAATTTTTCAAATTTCATTTTGTCTAACCAGGCATCCGGCAGATTGTATCCGATCTGAAAAGTCTTCAACCTTAAGAAAGAGCCATCTTCTATAAACCGATCGGAGATCCTTGCATTTTGGTTAGGATCATTCAGGCTAACCTTTGGTTCACTATTTGAAGTACCAGGACCTGTCCAACGGTCAAGCGCAGTGGATGGCCGGTTGACATATGTAAAATCATAGCGGACCGTATTGTTGAAAATGTCATTGCCTTGAGAACCGGAGAAAAAGAGATTGACTTCAAATCCTTTCCATCCAAGATCAGCATTAAATCCATACGTAAATGCAGGTGTAGGATTACCGATATAGGTTTGATCATTGATATCGATCACGCCGTCATTATTGAGATCCTTGAAACGGATATCACCAGGAGCAGTACCTGTATTCTGGAATGCCGCAGCCTCAACTTCTTCAACAGTTTGAAAAATACCATCTGTCTGGTATCCATAAAAGGAAGCGAGTGGATGCCCAACATCTGTTTTCGCAGCATTGGCATTGGCAAATTGAACATATCCTGATAACACTGGTTCGCCACCTTTACCAAGTCCGGTGACTTCGCTGGTGACAAAAGCGATATTCCCACCGATAGCATACGTAAATGCATGTTCATTGTTGCGATACAACAGTGTCAATTCCACACCACGATTTTCTGCTGTTGCTACATTCTGAATTGGTGCTGCCGTACCAGCCACCAAAGGAATAGGTGCTGCGTAAAGCATGTCAGATGTTTTCTTGATGTAATAATCGGCTGTAAAATTGATCCGACCATTATACATCTCCATATCAAGTCCAAGATCAAACTGTGTACTGGTTTCCCATTTCAGATCAGGATTTGCTGAGGTCAGCGCCACACTTCCATTCGTTATCGTTTCACCTGGACCGAAGGTGTAGTTTTGGCCGCTGTAGACAACTGTAGTATAACTATAATCACCTATCCTGTTATTTCCATTCTGCCCCCAGCTCGTACGAAGTTTTAAGAAATTGATTTTATCCATATTCCACCAATTGGCATGGCTCATGATCCAACCCGCGGAGAATGATGGGAAGTACCCATAACGATTGTTTGCGCCAAACCTTGATGAACCATCCGCACGAAAGGTTGCTGAAAACAAATACGTATCGTCGAATTCATAATTCGCTCTTCCAAACCAGGAAAACAAAGAAGACTCACTGGCAGATTGAAATGAACTCTGGGATTCGATAGGATCAATTGTATTGGATATATATGCATCTTCCCATTTGTTGGAAGGTAGATTTGTATTTGCTCCGCCACTATTATCAAATCGATTTTCTAATGCCGTCGTACCTGCTATTAAGGTTAGATCATGACGTTGATTAAAATTTGTCTGATAGGTTAGAACATTCTCCCACTGATTATTCGTCCATTTGTTATTGGCCACGGTTACACTATTGACCAATCTCTTTTCTGCCGGTGGTGCTTCACTGATAGAAGGTACATTACTCAGGTCAAACTGTGGATAGAAGATCCGTTGCACCGCAAACGTAACATCAAGGCTATACGTTGACCGGAATGTCAACCCTTTTGTCAATTTGAAATCACCATACACACTTCCAACGAAACGGTTTGTTGTCCATTCGTTATAGGTCTGCTCGATGGAATTGACAGGGTTGGCAATATCAGTATCTGAATAATTGGAATAGGCATACGTACCATCAGCTTTTTTCACCGGTGTCACAGGATCCATATTCAATGCCCTGACGATAGGAGAATCATACTGTGTATTCTCGAGTATTGCATCGCGCTGCAGCCAGGTGAATCCGAGATTACTGCCAATCGTCAGCCAGCTTTTCAAATCATTGGCACTATTGAGCCTGATGGTGGTTCGTTCGAAATTAGCACGGTCACCGCCAACAATACCATCCTGGTTAAAATAATTACCGGATAAGGTAAAAGCAGACTTTTCTCCCCCTCCCATGAAGGTGAGTTGATGGCTCATGATAGGAGCATTTTGAAATATCGCTTCCTGCCAATCAGTGCCTTCACCCAACACTTCCGGATTTGCAAATTCAGGTAAAGGTGTTTTACCTGCAGCAACATAAGCTTCATTTTGCAGAGTGGCATATTCGCGTGCATCGAGCAAATCAAGTAACCGGGCCGGCCGTTGTATGCCGTAATAACCATCATAACTGATCAGTCCGGCCTGGTTCCTTTTACCACCCTTGGTCGTAATGAGTACTACCCCATTTGCACCGCGTGATCCATAAATGGCTGCAGACGCAGCATCCTTCAACACATTAATCGATTCGATATCATTCGGATTGAGAAAATCCAATCCTTCTACCGGAATGCCATCCACGATATACAGTGGATCGCTGTTGTTGATTGTACCTACACCTCGAACTCTTACTGTCAGCGCACTACCTGGCGAACCAGAAACCTGAGCAACCTGCACACCTGCCGCGCGACCTTGTAATGCCTGCTCTACACGGAGAATAGGTCGCTCAGCAATATCTTCTGCATCTATCGAACTTACACTTCCACTGATATTGGATCTTACTTGTACACCATAACCGGTGACAACAATCTCATCCAACTGTGACACAGATTCGTCAAGGGCTACATCAATACTATTGCGATCACCGACCACTATTTCCTGCGAGGCAAAACCTGTGTACGAAAATACAAGCACAGCATTGCGGTCCGGGACTGTGATAGAATACTGCCCATCAAAATCGGTTACAGTGCCTGTCGTGGTACCTTGTACCATAACCGTGACACCAATTGCCGGCGCATTATCGGCTTGTTGGGTGATCCGGCCACTGACCTGGATTTGTGCTTCAACAGTAACTACTGTCAAGGATAAAAGCAATAGAAGGAGGACACGCATAACTGTTTACATTAAATGCATTTAATCAGATAGACTGACAATATGAATTGCATAAATCTTAGATCACCAGTTTCCTTGTATAGTACCGGTTACCAACTTTGACTGTTACCAGGTAAATGCCTGCTTGCAGATTATTGGTTTTTACTTCAAAAGAAGAACTTCCATCTGCAACAGACCATTGCCTGATGACCTGGCCAAGGCTATTCGTGAGCGTAATATATTTTTCAGTGGATTGATCAGTACCAAAATCAAGTATTGAATATCCAAGAGATGATGGATTACCGAGCAGGCTGAATACCTGGGAATCTTTATCAGGTGATTTCGTTGCTGTAGTACATTCTGCATTGTCAAAACATGCACCAAAACAGGTAGCAAGGACTGTATCTGCCTGAACGGCTGGAAAGAAACGATCATTGAAATTATTTGGATCACCGCATTCCTGACCGGTCAAATCTTCCTTGCAGCTATAATCTGGACATGGGCCATTGGCAAAAGCGTAGTGGGAACTAAAATTTCTCAGGCGTGGGACACGGACCTCATAGATGCCATCACCATCACTGTCATCCATTTCGTATTTACCACCAGGTACATCAAAATTACCACCTCCTGCAAGCCAAACGCCTTCAGGATTCGGAACGACGGATCCCATTCCCAATTTGAATGTCAACATGACTTCCTGGCCACATTCGTAGCAACTGTTAAAACAAAACTGAGGTAATTCTCTGTCTTCACTTACTGCGAGTAAGCGATTGACAAATGCACCACTTGGATCACGCTTTGTACACTCTTCTGTACCAATGAATGATTCTTGCCCAACCCAATTATCAAGTGTCACTTTATATTCATACAATCCATTGGGTACAGTAATACTTCCTTCCCATATGCCGTCAAATTCAGGATCTTCCAATGGATTCGCAGTACCATCCCAGTTGTTGAATGTTCCACTCAGGTAGACCTGATCAAAATTTTCACTGTACTGGTTCATGTCCACTTTGAAAGAAATGGTCCTGATGGCAGGTGCACTGCTGCTTTTCACGACGATGTCATCAAAATATGAAGTGACATCTGTACCGGTACCGGCAGTGCCAAAATCGAAAAAGAGAACAACCGTTGCATACGTCCCTGAAGCTGATTCAAAAGGACCTTCAATAGATGGCAGGCTGGCATCAAAGCAAAGTTCCTCCCACTCGCCTACTTTGGTATTAGCCACCGTTGTGATCCAATTTGGTTTTCCGGAGGTAGATCCTTCGAGCTTAAGCGCAAGGTTTCCGATATGGTCCATCCATACTTTGACGCATACTTGTCCACCATTGTCAAGATTGACTGGTGTCATTGGAACAGGATTACTGAAAGCACCAGCCCAAACTTCAGCAACAGCTGGTTTGACATAATCACTCACATTAGCGCTGATATTGATGCCGGCAGGATTAGGATTCGCAACGATATTGTTGAATGTTCCATCCTGGGCACTTCCAAAATACTGGAAACCCGTACTTGTCTCAGGTGCTTCAAAATCAAGGACTGTAGTCACTTGCTGGCCAATCGGTAATGCAACGATATCATCAAAATAGGATGTCACATCTACGCCTGTACCGGCGGTACCAAAATCAAAGAATAATACAACCCGTGCGTAGGTATGGCCGATTGCTGATGTAAAAGGAGCTTCTACTGATGGTAGTGTCGGATCAAAAACTAAGGTTTCCCATTCATTTACCTTCGTATTAGGAACTGTAATTATCCAGTTATCTCCGCCATCGGAGGAGCCTTCCAGTTTCAAACTAACAGATCCGATATGATCCATATGGACATTAATAGCCACCATATTGTTACTGATCAGATCAACAGGCGTTTCAGGATTTGGATTTGAAAAACAACCGGCCCAAACTTCAGAGACTGCAGGTTTTACGTATTGGGTCACATTAGCACTTGCATTGACCCCGGCTGCGTTTGGATTGGCAACTACAGTTGTAAAGGTGCCATCGAGAGGGCTTCCAAAATACTGGAATACTGTACTGGTGGAAGGAGCCTCAAAGTCCAGGATGACAACAGGAGCGGGACCAACCGGCAAAGCCTTGATGTCATCAAAATAATAGGTCACATCTGTTCCTGTACCTGTGGTACCGAAATCAAAAAATAACGTCACCCTTGCATATGTATGACCAAGGGATGAAGTATTGGGAGGGTCCTGGGAAAGGAGGGAAGCATCAAAAACGAGCGTTTCCCACTCGTTGACCTTAGTGTTGGCTTGGGTTATAAACCAGTTATCTCCACCATCTGTTGAACCTTCAAGTTTCAAACCAACATTTCCTATATGGTCCATATGAACCTTGATGGACACCTTACCATTAGAAATGAGATCCACTGCTGTGGTAGGATTCGGGTTAGAAAAGCAACCGGCCCACACCTCTGCCACAGCTGGTTTGATATACTGAGCTACATTACTACTTGTATTGTCGCCTCCAGGGTTTGGGTTGGTAACTACCTGGTTAAGAGAACCATCTATGGAACTCCCGAAATATTGAAAAGTAGTACTGGTCTCTGGGGTTTCAAAGTCCAGTATGGTGGTCTGTGCAACCGAAAAAGGTACTACACACACTAAAGAAAAGGCAGTAAGTAGAGTTTTTATCATTTTGGTTAAAATTTTAGAAATACAGAATATAATTTCCCTTCGGATATAAAATCCAACAAATATGATTGGTTTTTGGCTAATACGTGTAATAATCTATTACGACACAACTACACTTTCTCACATTTTTCACTACGACACCAGTACGACAAGAGTACGACACTCCTGATCAAGGCCATTTGGCTGAAATTGCTATATTGCAGTATTAACAGGGCTTTGCACTCCCAATATGATGAGATCTGGTCAATACACATACTACCTTTTAGTGCTCCTTATAATTTTCGGGTGCCTGCTGGATGGGTTCACCCAGGGTGTAAATCTTGGGATACCTCCCATGAGGAATTTTCCTAAAAAGACTTACAAAGCAGGTACCCAAAACTGGGATGCCGCACAGGATAGCAGGGGCATTATGTACTGGGCTAATAACGATGGGCTCCTGCAATATGATGGCACCAACTGGACTTGCCTACCGGTGGCTAACCATACCATTGTCAGGTCAGTAGCCATTGATTCAACAGACCGGATATATGTTGGGGCTCAAAGTGAATTGGGCTATTATACCCCTTCCCAAAATGGAATGTTGATCTACACATCTCTGGTTAGCCTTCTTCCTTCCGACCAAAGGACTTTTGAAGATGTGTGGGACATTGTCATCTATAAGTCAGATGTCTTTTTCAGGACCAATCATGCCGTTTTCCAGTTTACAGGAGGCAAAATCAAGATTCATCGGGTAAATGGAGAAGTTCTGGCCATGTTCAGAAGTCCTTCAGGACTGCTTTTACAAAAAGACCTTTTTGAATTATTGGTTTTCAGAGATGGTTCATTCCAGGTTTTTATGAAAATACCTGAGCTGTTAAGCGCTATAACAGGGGCTATGGCCTGGCAGGGAGATACGGTGATCCTGAGCACGCTTAAGCACGGGTTATTTTTTCTAAAAGATCATAATGCAGGACGGTGGAAAACTAAATATGACCAGCTCCTGCAGGAGAATCGTATATACTCAGCTACGATACTTCCAAACGGACACCTTGCCCTTGGGACATCGCTGGATGGATTGATGGTGATCGATCAACACCGCCGGATGTTCAGACATCTGACCAAAAAAACAGGACTGCAGAATAATAACATATTGCAGGTATACAGCGACAGAGCCGGCAATGCCTGGCTCGGCCTTGACAATGGTATTGACTTTGTGGATCTTGACTCACCATGGAGCAGCATCTTTCCTGATGGAGAAATGCAAGCCACCGGCTATAGTGCGGCTGTTTTTGAAAAGCATCTTTACTTAGGTGTTTCCAACGGAGCTTATGTGGCTCCCTGGCAATCGTATTATGACCCGGAGGCAGGTCCCGTCTTCCAGAAAATAAATGATTCTGATGGCCAGGTCTGGAGTTTGAATGTGGTTGGCAATGAATTGCTCATGGGTCATCATGAGGGCCCCTTCAGCCTCCACCCTGAAAATGCAGATAGATTAACAAGTGAACAAGGCGCATGGACCTTTGTGCAGTTATCTGATGATTACATGCTAGGTGGCACATATACAGGATTGGTACTTTACCGGAAAGAAAACAACCGATGGGTTTTCGATCGCAAACTGGAAGGCATCACAGAATCCTGTCGGATCATGGTCAGGGACGAAGATGGTTCAGTTTGGGTGTCACATCCATATCGTGGACTGTATCGCATACAATGGTCTCGTGATGACAAATATGCTTTGCACATCAGGTTTTTCAACCAGGACAATGGCCTTCCTTCAAATCTTAATAATTATGTTTTTCAAATTGCAGGGAAAGCAGTTTTTACCACCGAAAAAGGAGTATTTCATTTTAATCCACAGACCAACAAATTTGTGCCTGCCGATGATTTCAACAAACTGCTTGGACTTGAGTCCCGGGTAAAGTATCTGAAAGAAGATAGCTTTGGGAATGTTTGGTACGTGACAGATCAGGAGGCTGGTATGCTGGTGATTGATGATTTTGGCTTGAAGAAAGAAGTACGTAAAAAAGTATTTCCCGAATTGGCCGGAAAACCTGTCGGAGGTTTTGAATTTATCAATCCTATAGATGACCACAATGTGATCATAGGAACTGAACAAGGTTTTCTACACTATTCCATCGATCCTGCGACGCATGCAGATTCTACATTGCAAATTATCCTGAGTAATATCAAAGCAGGTGGTTCCAGGGATTCACTTTTATTTGGAGGATATCCACCTCAAAACAACGTACTACAATCCGAAAATGAACCTGTCCTGAAAGCGGGAATGAACAATCTTAGTTTTTCCTATTCCACTACGGAATATAAAAATCCATCGCTGGTGGAATACCGGGTGCAGCTGGATGGATTGGATAAAGAATGGTCATCGTGGTCAGCTGATACAAAGAAAAATTATACCAACCTAGGTCCTGGCAAGTACATTTTTCATGTACAGGCCCGGCTAAAGGATGATCTGGTCAGTGGGGTGATCTCTTATGTCTTCAGGATCAGTCCGCCCTGGTATAAAAGCACGATTGCCCTGATGATTTATGGACTTGGCTTTGTTGGATTCTTTTCAGGTTTCCTTTTACGGCAACGTCAGAAATTTGAAACCGAAAAAGCACAAATGGCGGAGAAGCATCAACAAAAAGAAGCTGCTCATATCAGGGCTGTAGCGCAATCAAATGCGGCCCTCTCTGAAATACAAAATGAAAAATTAGAAGCCGAGATTACGTACAAAAACCAGGAACTGGCGTTGACTACGATGCACCTTGTGCAAAAAGCAGAAATCCTGCTGACGGTGCAGGAAGCACTCAACCAGATCCAGGAAAAATCATCTAATCCAACTGTTAAAAAAGAGGTCCAGCAGCTCATCAATCTGCTCAACTTTGATGTCAAACTGGATGAAGACTGGGAGCACTTCGCTCATCACTTTGACCAGGTGCATGTTAATTTTCTCAAAAACCTGAGAGAACATTTTCCGCAACTGAGTTCCAATGATTATAAGTTGTGTGCCTACCTGAGGATGAACCTGAGTACCAAAGAAATTGCTCCACTCCTCAATATTTCTGTGCGGGGTGTGGAGGGTAGTCGTTATAGGTTGCGCAGGAAGCTCAATCTCCCGAATGATGCAAATCTTACAGAGTTTATTCTCGGACTGGCCAACGCCCCAACCATCCCTGCAAAAGAAGAAAGTGTGTAATGTCATGCTCAGACATTACACACTTTCATGTTCATTGTTTGTTTGTAAGGAATACCTACATGTATAATAAGAACCAGGCGGGCAACTTCTTGCCCACCTGATCCTTTGAAGGTCCTCACCTCAATTTTTATTATTCACTGTCAGGTCACGAAGTGCTTGTCCAACTTCGTCCATGTCATGATTAAATTCACGCTTAAATGATTCCCAATCACTTTGGTTGGTTTCATATGCACCAATCCTTGTCTTCAGGTCTCTGTTTTTCTGCTCGAGATTCTCAATGCTTTTAGCATACATCGCATCGAAAGTCTGGCCCGGTTTTTTCATTTTTACCTTAAGCTCATCAATGCGGATTTGATTATCCTTTATTTTAACTTCTGATTCCGTCTTAAACGCCGTCCATTCTTCTGCCGTAGCTATCATAACAGCTTCAGCATGGGCATCCTGTTGTGCGTCTTTCAAATCCTCCCTGGCCTCTTCAACTTTTTCATTGGCTGAATCCATTTTACTGGCAGATGATTGGCATCCAGTGAAAACCGCATGTGCGAGGATTACAAGGGCCACGAGAAAATTTATGATCAATGATTTCATATACGTTTGTTTTAGATGTTGAATTAGAATTTAAAATATAGAACCCGAAAACCGATGAGCTAAACAGCTTTCCGTCCCCGCTTTCAAAGGATGTAAAGATCACGCCATGCCGTTGAGAAAAATTATACAACTTTATTTTTTTGTTATATGATTCACACTTTCTTAAATAAAAAAAGAAATAACCTTTCTGGCAGGGATTAAATTTTCCTCTCTTTCTGGCAGGAATTGAAATCCTCGCCAAAAATATTCATCGTGCTGAAGGCACTGATGAAATGAACACTGTAGGTGCGATCAATATGATATCGAGGGAATTTATTCCCCCGAAATGTCGCAAAAAGAGTATCTTGTCTGATCTCCGATAAGGCACTACCTGATGATCCAATCCTACCGCGATCATTTTAGGTCATTCACACATCACTTTAAAACAAAACTTAATGAAACAACCAATTCTACTTTTTACAACAGGCATGTCATTGTGTCTGCTATTGTGTACCACAGGTTGCAAACCGGCACCTATGGCTGAAGAAATTCCGGCTTCCATTCCGGCTGTTTCCTACAAGGCTATAATGATCCAGCATTCTGTAGCAGCCTATCCTGCCTGGAAAGAAGTGTATATGGCAGATGATTCACTCCGCAAGGTGAATGGGATGTTTCCAATGTTTATTGCAAGAGGAACAGAAGATACAAATATGATTATCGTCATGAACAAGATTACGGATATCGAAAAAGCAAGGAGTTTTGCAACTTCAGAAGGCCTTAAGATGACGATGGAGAAAGCCGGCGTGAATAGCCTTCCTATGGCTGCATATATGGATGTGATCCGCGATGATACTTCCTCTATTCCTCAGGATGAGCGGGTAATGGTTGTCCACAAGGTGAAGGATTTTGATGCCTGGCTTAAAGTTTACGATGCAGAAGGTATGGCAAAAAGAGCTGAAAACGGATTAGTCGACAGAGGGCTTGCACGAGATATGGATGATCCTAATAAGTTGTATATTGTATTTGCTGTTACTGACAAAGCAAAGGCCATGGCCAGAATGCAATCAGATGAATTCATAAAATTGATGGCAGATGCCGGTGTTGAGGGACAACCTACAGTTTACTTTTATACCCGTCAAAAATAAATCCACATTGGATCATATAAGGAACTAAGGTTCCTATACACGATTTATCATCTCTATTATGTATCCCCTGCCTCCTCCACCATAGGCAGGGGATTTTCTTTTTGGCCACTGGATGGATGTATCTCCGCCAGCTAACTATGCGGATATGCTAAAAGACCTGCTTGATACGTGGAGAAAACTCCATCACATGGTAATTAGGTTATTTTTATGTATAAATCAAATTCAATGAGTACGACACCAATTACAATCGAGCGAACATTTAATGCCCCGGTTGATCTCATATGGCAAGCGATCACCGATAAAGAAAGAATGAAAGAATGGTATTTCGATCTAAAGGAATTTATTCCGAAGATTGGTTTTGAATTCAGGTTTTTCGGCGGCCCCCAGGATGGCGTTCAATATGAACATGTCTGTGTCGTTACTCAAGTGGTGCAACACCAAAAACTTACTTATAGCTGGCGTTATGAAGGCTTTACAGGTATTTCATATGTGACCTTCGATCTATTTCCGGATGGAGACAAGACACGGGCAAAACTCACGCATGCCGGCCTTGAAACCTTTCCTGCGGACAATCCTGATTTTGCAAAAGAAAATTTTGTTAAAGGCTGGTCGCATATCATTGGAACATCCTTAAAGGATTTTATAGAAATGTGATGGCGATACTCCCCAACCTTCCATAATCTTACTCCCCTTATATATTTGTTTCCATGTATACTGTAGCTACAATCCTACATTTTCATTATTTGATTTTCAGGTAATATTGTTTGTTGGTTTTACTACAGGCCAGGCACAAATCAGTCATTCCGTAAACTCCAATTGCGTAAATAAAGCATTCGATTTAATTACCTTGTTTAAATAGATTTTCATTCACTAAAACCAAACGACATGTTAAACCTTCTTGTTAGAAAATGGTGGGTCGTGCTGATCCAGGGCATCTTACTTCTACTGCTCAGCTTTTATATTTTCCGTAATCCCGCAACGGTATTGACGACTGTAACTATCTGGACAGGCCTCCTGATCTTCCTTAGTGGTGTGGTTGCACTCTTTTCAGCCTTTGCGAACGACAAATCAGAACATAGATTATTACTCCTTCTTTGGGCAGGCCTTACGATCGTATTTGGTTTCCTTTTACTGACCAATATACTGGTGACTATGAAGGCTATCACCTTGCTTTTTGGTCTCTGGATGTTGGCAGGAGGTTTTCGGTTCCTGGCAGCAGGATGGGCGATCAGGAGCGTCAATTCAATGGGATGGGTTGTCATCATTGCAGGTCTCCTTTCGGTCATAGCAGCGTTTATGGTCATAACAGATCTTGGAACTGCTGCTTTGGGTATCAGTGTCCTTTTAGGCACACAAGTACTGGTAGCCGCGATTGCCCTTATCATTCTTGCTTTTGTCAAGAAAAAAGTGGGCAGTGCCATCAAAGAAAAAATTGAATCACTCAAGAGATCATAATTCATGCGCAGGGCCAGCATTCAACCGGCCTTCATGTTCCGGTTGTAAAATGAGCGCATCCATGCAATTTTGCTACTTTTGAATCATCAAAAATGATCAAAAGTGTTGTTTGTATAATCTAATAATAAATTACATCATGAAAAAAATACTATTCATTTCACTACTTGCTTTTTTATTTATTCAAGGCGTCTCTGCTCAATGGAGTGTGGGTGCCCGATTTGGTGGAGCTTCCGGTGTCAGTCTTAAAAGTTATTCGAGGACAGGTACCACCCATTTTGAATTTATCTCTGCCTTCAATTTTGATGAAAATGTAGATGGATTTTCCGTTACAATCCTGGGGGAAAAATTCGGCGCCTTATCGGAAAGTGGTAAGCTAGGGGCCATTTTAGGTGTAGGTGAAACGATGATATTTGGCGATGAGTTTTTACTGGGTGTCAGTGGTATTATTGGATTTGACTGGCGGATAGGAAGAGTAGGCCTCCAACTTGACTGGCTACCTACCTGGATATTTGTCAATGACAGTTATTTCAGTCCTATCAACGCCGCTGTCACAGCCAGGTGGATGTTTGGTGGCCGCATCAACGCAGCAAAATAATCTCCCGAAAATCAATTTCTTGATCGACCAATATTCCTAAATAAATTTCAAATGCTAAAGCATTCCTTTTTCATCGCAGTGATATTAATGTTCATCGGAACATCTGCATCATCCCAGATTTTCCAGTTTAATCCTTATTATGGAACAACCCTTCCTATGCCTTTAAAGACCTATTACGGCAGGTTTATTACAGATGGAGGCCCGAATTTTGGAGCGAATATCGCCTGGGGTAATGGCATATCCGGGGGAGGATTTTCCCAAAATGCGTTCTTCGAATTGCAGTATAACTATAGCAAAAGCCCTCTTGAATATGATTCTTACTATGGCAGTGAGCGATACCAATTGGGCGATCTGAAAACACATAATATCCTTGCCGGCATTTCAAAAGGTTCAGGCAATGGTAAATTTGAAGGGTATGGCGGTTATTACCTGGGGGTGACGATTTTTGATGTGGAAGATCCCGAAGCCTTTGATTATACGCGCTTTACGATGGCATTTGGGGCAGGGCTCAAATACTATGCGACCCCTTTTCTGGGTATCAAACTACATACACAGCTCTATCTGCCCTTTTGGTCGAGTAGTTTGTACCTTGGGTGGTACGGAGGCGCCACCGGTACAATTTCTGCCCTGTGTAGTCCTTATATGAATTTCAATGTTGGTATCTTTGCCAATATTGACAGGAGCTATACCTACTGACCTTTTCAGGCGGATAGTATCCAGGCTGCACTTATTAAACAACTTATAAAATCAATTTATGAAAAATGTATTATCAGTACTCGTGATAGGGTCGATGTTATTCCTTACCGCATGTGCCCCCTCCATGAAAATTACCGGCGACTGGATGAACAAAGATGTCGTGGGTCACGGAAAATTCAAGAAAGTATTCCTTTTTGTCATCACCTCTAATAAAGGTGCTCAACAAACCTTTGAAGACGCTCAGGCGAAAGCTGCTGCAGCTGAAGGCATCACTACTGTGAAAAGCTACGAAGCATTTGGCCCTAATTTCCTGACACATAATCCCACCAAAGAGCAGGTTATCGCCAAGATTAAAGAATCAGGATGTGATGCAGTGTTCACTTCTGCACTTGTCGATGCGAAATCAGAAACACGCTATGTACCCGGCACAACGAGCTACTCTTATGGATACGGATATGGTGGATACGGATATGGTGGTTTCGGTGGTTATTACGGCAGCAGTGCATACATCTATCAGCCAGGTTACTATACAGAGGACAAGACCTATTTTATTGAAAGCAACCTTTACGATATGGAGACTGGTGACATTGTATGGTCAGTGCAGTCCGAGGCCTATAACCCTTCCAATATGGAAAATATTGCCAGGACATATTCCGCTCTGCTTATGGAAAGGATGAAATCTGATGTGGCGGCTGCAAAGAAAAAATAATTTGATGTAACTCATTCCATGAATGTGATACAACAAATACCATTTAAACAAGGCGCTCAGGCTAACAACCTCAGCGCCTTGTTCTTTATATACCATACCCGTTTTATCTCTTGCATGATGAACACACATCCTTGGTGCATTTTCATCAATACAATATAATATATACCTTTGGTACCTCAGGGCTATGAGGTAAGCCTATATCACCCACAGAGAAATGATTTCAACCAAAAAAAGTGGTGTACCTGCAATTTATAATAAGCTGTACAGCTCATTAATTCTATTCCGGAAGCCTTCATCCGGTTATTTGGCTACTGACCTTCCTAAAGTATTTTTTCTTACGCTATTTATATCTTTCTCCTTTTCTTCACTAGAGGCTCAACATATATCGAATTCTGACACCTCGGCTGTTCCTGTCAAAGATATAATGGATATCATCCAGGGATTATTTAAGGAAGAGGAAAAACCGGCTGAAGACCTGCAAGCTCCAAGTATCTCCTTATTACCTGTCATCGGATATAATCCAAGCTTCGGCGCAGTCCTTGGAGCCAATATGGTCATAGGTCAGCAAAAAGGGGACCCTACCAACACAGGATATTCAGTATATGCTCTTGGCTTAACCTATGGATCGAAAGGTATACTAACCTTACAAGCAAGACATAATGTTTTTATGTCCGGGAATAAGTGGAACTTCCAGGGCAATTGGCAGTTTTCAAAGTATGGACTTATCGACCATGGCCTCGGGACAGATAATGATATCTATTGCTCTTCTGCTTTCATTATCAATGATTATCCGGTAACACTTGCGGACAGTACCTTTCCTATCAAATACAATTATGTACGGCTTTTAGAAAAAGCATATCGAAAGATAGGTGCCCATACATATGCAGGGATTGGCTTGAGTCTTGACATTTACGATCAAATCAAGGACGTAAGACTTAGTGACACTACAAGTACCCCTCACCATATCTATAGCGTACTACGTGGTTACGATCCTGAAAAATATTCCGCCAATGGTATTCTACTAGCTTTTCAGTTTAACAACCGTGAACATCCGATACGATCCTATGGAGGCATCTACTTTGATGTACAGTTCCGTTTTGATCAAAAGTGGATGGGAAGTACAAGCAACTCCATCCAAATCATGTATGATTTCAGAAAATACTGGTCATTGAGTAAACGTAATCCGGAACATGTGATAGCCTTCTGGCATTGGGCCTCTTATCTTATTTCCGGTGATATCCCGTACCTTGAATTACCGTACACTGGATCCGATACCTACAATAGGAGTGGAAGGGCTTACACAATAGGGTATTTCAGGGGACCAACGTATGGCTACTTTGAAACCGAATACAGATATCCGATCACCCGCAACAAACTGATCAGCGGCATAGTTTTTATGAATCTCCAGAGTGCTACTGATGGCCTGAATGAAAATTTATATAGCTCATGGCGGATTGGTGGTGGAGCCGGACTACGTTTCCTCTTTCAAAAACACAGCAGGTCTGCTGTTTGTGTAGATTTCTCTCATGGCGAATGTGGCTCCAATGGCGTTTTCTTTGGATTAAATGAAGTGTTTTAGTTTTCTTTTCTCACTGTAAAGGAAATAGGTTGTTGTCAGAAATTTTAATACACACATTAAAATGAAAAACACTCTTGTCTTATCCATTTACATATTTTCATTCTTATTTCAATCTTGTCAAGTAAAATTGGACCCATCCTATCAAAATCCATCCGGAAAAATCATCGAAATCGATTCCTTTCCTTCTGTCCATGTTGATCCCAGACCGGTTTCCATCTGGCTTCCATCAGATTATGACAGCAACAAACGCTATGCTGTATTGTACATGCATGACGGCCAGATGCTTTATGATAGTACGTACAATTGGACGCACCAGGAATGGAAGGTGGATGAAACTATGAGCCGGTTAACGCATGAAAAAAAGATCAGGGAAACTATCGTCGTTGGAATACATAATAACGGCTCGTATCGCTGGGCTGAATATGTACCACAGGCTATTTTAGACCGTCTGCCAGAAGATGTAAAAAACATTGTTATTAAGAAATGGCTAAACGAAAGACCATCTGCAGATCTATACCTTGCTTTTATCACAAGAGAACTCAAACCCTATATTGATCAGCACTACTCCACCCTGCCCGATCAGGCGAATACATTTATCATGGGATCAAGTATGGGCGGTATTATTTCCTTATACGCTCTCTGTGAATATCCAGATGTCTTTGGAGGTGCAGGTTGTCTTTCGACACACTGGCCTCTCGGATTACCGGGTGTGACGGATACAGATATCACGTATGATGTACCCGGAGAATTTCTTACGTATCTGGCAAAAAAAATTCCTCTACCCGCAAATCACAGGTTCTATTTTGATCATGGCACCGTAACCCTCGACAGCTTGTATGCGCCATATCAGCTATTGGTTGATTCCATTATGAAACAAAATGGATATACCGGTGACAACTGGGTGACCAAAGTGTTTCCGGGAGAGGATCATACAGAACAAGCCTGGGC
>JAGOIB010000062.1:9089-11936 GCA_017995875.1 Saprospiraceae bacterium | reverse complement strand
AAAAAGCGATAGACCCTGTTCCTGTATTATCGAGCACATCCAATAAGCCATCTGTTTCAACCCACCGATCAAACATATTGTACCGGGGTTGGTGAATCAACAATGGTGTACCCATTTCTTTGAGTATCTGCGCTGCTCTCTGTGAAGTCTCTGCATCATATTGCGAAATTCCGACATAGAGGGCTTTGCCTTGTTGTACTGCAGAATGCAATGCACCCATGGTTTCTTCCAAAGGCGTGTATTTGTCAGGGCGGTGCGAATAAAAGATATCCACATAGTCCAATCCCATACGTTTCAGGCTTTGGTCCAGGCTTGCAAGTAAGTATTTACGTGAACCAAAATTACCATATGGCCCGGGCCACATATCCCAGCCTGCTTTGGTGGAAATAATCAACTCATCACGATAAGGGGTCCAATCCTGTTTGAACAACCTTCCGAAATTTTCTTCAGCTGCGCCAAACGGAGGACCATAATTGTTGGCAAGATCAAAGTGTGTAATGCCATAATCGAAACAAGCGCGAAGGATCTTTCGCCCATTCTCCAGATCATCAATGTGTCCGAAATTGTGCCAAAGGCCTATGGACAAGGCAGGTAGTAAGATGCCACTGCGGCCACAACGACGGTAGACCATGTTTTCATATCTGCTTTCGTTGGCCACGTAGGTGCCGGGTGCGTAGAGGTCGTTTATTTTCATGTGGAAAAGTTTCGAGTTTACAGTTTCGAGTTTCGAGTTTACAGTTTCGGGTTATTTGTAAGATGTTGAAAATGTAAAATAAGGATAGAATGTTCAATAGTGTATGATTCCATTAAGGAAATCCGTCTGATATGACAAAACAAATTTAAATCGGTACTGTAAACTCGACACTCGTAACTAGTTATTTCATCTGGTATAAAAAAACAAGTTTAAATCGATCCATACATCTCGAAACCCGAAACCCGAAACTCGGCACTCGAAACTAGTCAATCCATTTCCAGCTGATGAAAAAAGTATTGTCGTTCCTGCTGCCAGTATAAATCAGGGAGCAACGTTGCAAGATTGTCTATGTTCTTTAATTGTCCGGAGGCAAACGTTTTTATATTTTCGCGGTGATCATGAAGGAACCTGTGTTCCATCGCCTTTTTTATCTTTTCAATGGCAGGGTGATACGCTCGTTCGTGCGTATCCATGTACGTTTCACTAAAAAGGTCCCAGATGATATCTACAGCTATGTCTGAAGGATGGATCATATCCCTTGCATAATATCTGTAATCTCTTAACTGGTCCATCATGATTTCATAGGCAGGGAAATAGCCCGATGTGGGGTGATGTTTGAGGAATTGATCAAGAGCAACAATTAACGCTGATTTACTGCGTTGACTTTCGATCAGGCCATCACGAAGATGTCTCACCGGACTTACCGTCCAGATGATTCTTGCTGTCGGGGATATTTTTTTAATAAAAGAATGAATTTTTTCAAAAGCTTCTTCGCATTCTTTGGTGGTGAGTTGCGTGTATGTAAAAGAGGCTTGAGGAATTTTATGGCAATTACCAACGATAGCACCGCTCGGTTTGTAAGTATATACTTTGGAGGTGCCTGGACTTATAAATACAAATGCACAATTGCTGAGATGTTCATAAGCATGTTTCATGGATGCATTGATCTTTGAAACAACGACCTCACTATTTGTGCCTGAATACAGCCCATGATGATCCATACTATGATACAGGTTATCCTGCAATACGAGTTCATCGGCTTGATAGTATTGCTGATGGACTATACGTTCGATAGAGCGGGCAATTGAAACAGGATTATAGAGAATGCCAAATGGATTCGTCAGCACATTGTATTTGTAGCGATAGAGTTTTTGGCTGATGTGCTCTGCAAAACAGGATCCAAACATTGCTACAGGATCACGATACCTGATTTTGGGATCAAATCGTGGAATCTCCACGGTGGTGATAAGTTGATCAATGGTATTCATTTTTCAGACGAGATCTTTAGGGGAAGGTAATTGGTTTTCATACGTAGTACGGGACTCATAATGTCTGCGAATCAGCAAACCGGCCATTAAACCGAAAATAAATCCTCCGATATGCGCCCACCAGGCAACACTGGATGTATAAGCAGACGAGGGTACAATGGAAATAAAACCGTTGATAAACTGCTGGATTCCCCAAATGCCCAAAAAGAAAAGAGCTGGCATATAATAAGACCGGAACAGAATTAAAACATACACTTTCACTTTGCTGGCCGGGAACATCACGAGGTATGCTCCCAATACAGCAGATATTGCGCCGCTGGCACCAATAGCCGGTATACTGCTATGAAGATTGAATACGATGTGTGCAGCCGAAGCAGTGATACCACCTCCAAAATAGAAAAGGATAAATGGAATTTTACCTATCACTGCTTCTATATTGTCAGCAAATACCCAGAGAAATAGCATATTGCCTATCAGGTGCATCCAGCCACCGTGGAGAAACATATTGGTCAATAGCGTGTAAAAATCATGCCCTGCAGCTATTTCTTTCGGAATAACTCCATACGTATATACCAACTCCTGTTGTTGTAAAGAAGGTAAAGTGACCTGGAAGAAAAATACAAGAATATTGATGACGATAAGCATATAGGATACCACTGGCTTGTAGCCACCCTTCACTTGTTCATCTCCGATCGGAAAAATCATGTACTATTATTTGATACGTAAAAGTAGATGGAAATAAAGGATTTAAATTGCGTCTTAAGCCCCTTTAGCCTTTTCAGCCTCTTTGGCTTTTACACTTATCTTTAACAAATGAAATATTCAGACGCCAGACATCAGATGATTCAGACCTGGGGACAACTCAGCAGTCAGTGGGGTATCAGC
>JAGOIB010000062.1:0-8989 GCA_017995875.1 Saprospiraceae bacterium | reverse complement strand
CTTAAGCCCCTTTAGCCTTTTCAGCCTCTTTGGCTTTTACACTTATCTTTAACAAATGAAATATTCAGACGCCAGACATCAGATGATTCAGACCTGGGGACAACTCAGCAGTCAGTGGGGTATCAGCCGCACGATGGGCCAGATCCACGCTTTATTGATGATATCACCGGATCCGATGACGACGGACCAGATCATTGAAGAACTCGGGATATCGAGAGGCAGTGTGAGTATGAACCTTCGCAGCCTGATAGAGTGGGGCGTCGTTCACAAAGCCTTTGTCCCCGGAGATCGCAAAGAATTTTTTACCTCTGAAAAGGATGCCTGGAAAATGGCCCTGCAGATTGCACGTGAACGGAAACGTAGAGAACTGGACCCCATGATTCAGACCTTACAACAACTTCATGTTACAGAAAAGGAATCCGCTACCACCCAGCAAGTGGAAGAGATCAATAAGATGTCATCCCAGATTCTTGATGTAGCCATGCAAGTCAATAAAGTACTTGACATAGGCATTCGCTCGGGCGGCCAATCGCTCGTCCGTAAACTGATCAATGTCTTACGATAAAGAGCGTAAGAACGTAAGAGCGTGAGAACGTAAGAACGTAAGAACGTGAGAGGTGTGGGCTAGAGGTTGTGTGTGGAAAGCAGTTAGACTTTGTTGGAGTTTGCTCCAACAAATGGTCGCCTCAGCCTCAGCCTTCGCCTCAGCCTTAGTTCTTCACTGTTGCCTTCAAATTGGCATCAAGGAATTTCAGGATATCCCCATAGCCTTTGATCTCATTTTCCTTTTTCACAAAACCGTGTCCTTCATCAGGAAATACGAGGTATTCAACAGGAATATTATTTTTTCGAATGGCATCAACGATTTCATCAGATTCAATTTGAAGTACACGAGGATCATTAGCTCCCTGAAGAACCATCACAGGATTCTTTACCTGGTCTGCATGAAACAATGGTGAGATATTATAGAGGCGAACAGAGTCCTCTGTATTGGGGTCACCCATTTCATCGTACAATGCATTTTTGAATGATTCCCAATAGGGCGGAATGGACTTAAGGGTGCGCAACCAATTGGTCACACCAAATATGTTGACACCTACTTTGAATTCATCAGGGGTAAATGTCATGGCCGCCATGGTCATATATCCGCCATAGCTTCCGCCGATAATACCAATACGTTCACCATCAATATAATCCTGAGAAGCCAGCCAGTTTTTTCCAGCAATACAATCCTTCAAGTCTTTATCCCCATGGTTGCGGTTATCCATTTTGTAAAATGTTTTTCCATAACCACTACTACCACGGTTATTGACGGCGAGCACTGCATAGCCATGATTTGTCAGATATTGTATCAAAGAAAAGTAACCCGTTCTGGATTGCCCACCAGGTCCACCGTGAACCCAAACCAATGCAGGAACTTTTTGCTGTGGCGTGGCTTGCAATGGTTTATAATAAATAGCGGGAATCTCGAGACCATCAAAGGATTTGAACCTGACTACTTCTGCTGCGACGAGATCCTCAGGATTGATTTCTTTGTTGAGGCTTTCCGTCAGTTTTTTTAGTTCTTTCGTTTCGATGTTGTATACATAGATATTATTCGGTGCTCGAGAAGTCCCTACACTCAGACGAATCAGTTTTTCACTATCTGCTATAGCTAAGCCAAGAATATCACCATCCGGTATTTCCGGAAAATCCATCGCTTTGCCGGTAGATACGTCCTGCATGATAATGGTATTTTTTCCGTCTTCATTGATACCGATGACCCTGTATTTTTCATTCTCGCTCAGGTAACTATACATCACATCCCAATTGGTCTCATAGACTACTGTGCGTTCCTTGCTTTCTACATCGTATTGTACGAGGTATGTAAATTCCTTGCCCGCATCGGTTGTGTAAAAGAGGTGTTTATTGTCATTGCTGAAACCGGAGATATCATATTTTCCTTTCTGATCCGGTAGCGACAATTCTGTTTGCATTCCGGTCTTAAGGTCGATCAGGAACAACTGATTTTCACTTGTCGTCACAGTTTTAGATACAACGATATATTGCTCATCATCAGAGATAGCACCGACATCCAGTCCGTCTTTATTTTCATAAAACAGAGTTGGTTTCCAATCACCTATAGCGGCCTTGTAAATGTCAAAAAACCGGGCATCCCGAACATTGGACATATAGAACATGGATTTTTTGTCCTTACTCCAGCTAAAAAATGAGGTTTTCTCCTGCTCTCCCGGTGTGAGATCTGTGGAGTTACCTTTTTCATCCAATAAGTAGAGATGGTCTATTTCATTTCCACCTTTGTCCGCATTATATAAAATGGATGTAGTCCCCGGAACATAGTCAACACTATAAAGGGATTCAACAGTGGATGTCGTCAATTGCTTTTTAGTGCCGTCAGCTATAGTTATTTCATACAGATTGAAAATGCCGGATTCGTCACTGTTGATGAGCAATTTTGTTTCATCAGGAGAAAAGACACCACCCGAATATCTCGTATTGTTGTAAAACTGCTCAATGGAATATTGAGTGACCTCACGGGCTTTTTCTTGTTTGCATGAAAGCATAGTCATTGCTAAGGTGAATAGGAATAGTAAATTTTTCATCGTTTTGAAATAGTTGTTAGTGTGATTGATTCTGATTAGATGGCGGCATCCGGGATGGCTCATACATTTAATGCAAACCAATATACCTAATGCCTGGATTGGGGACGCTATGAATAGATGAGCAGCCTTCTTTTAGCTACTAATGGCTTCTTCTGTCAGGTGGCCAGAGATTACGTAATGAGAAAACGCATCATCTACATAAAAAAAACGGGCTGGATTTAAATCATGCCCGTTTCTTTTTACAGAAGGAAAGACGATGTCTTTTAAACCGTCATGATATCCTTTTCCTTTCCGGCTATAAGGTGGTCTATTGCTTCTGAATGACTATGAACCATTTTATCCACATCAGCCTCTTTCTTTTTACCAAGGTCTTCAGGATATCCATCCTTGATTTCTTTCTTTATAAAATCCATGACTTTATGGCGGATCTGACGCAAAGCTACTTTGGCGTCTTCGCCCATGCCCTTGGCTTGCTTGGCGAGATCACGACGTCGCTCTTCGGTCAAAGGTGGAATCGAAATCCTGATAATTTCCCCATCATTCATAGGGGTGATTCCCATATTGGCAGCAAAAATGGCTTGTTCGATTTTGGCGAGCATACCTTTTTCCCATGGCTGGATGGTGATGGTACGTGCATCTGCAATACCAACATTAGCGACCTGCTGCAGCGGTGTATTATTTCCGTAATAATCAACGAGGAGACCATCTAACATACCCGTAGAAGCTTTTCCTGTGCGGATTTTAGTCAACTCTTTCTTTAAGTGATCGATGGCGTGATCCATTTGCTCCTTCCCGTGGGCAATGGTGCTATCTATTTTTTCATGCATGGTATTCGAATTGATGATTTGTATTGTATGCTACAGCATTAATTCCTGCCAAAATACGAAAGGATAAAATAAATCAGCATGGCAACTGAAGATAACGCAGCTACCAAGTATGTCATTGCGGCCCATTTCAGGGAGTCTTTGGCATAGTCATATTCCATCCCATGTGTAGTACCCGTATTGTCAAGCCATACAAGTGCTCTGTGACTTGCATCAAATTCTACCGGCAAGGTGATCAAGCTGAATAGGGTAGTGATCGCCATGGCAATGATCACTATCAGCAACAATTGCGGAAAACTTCCTAAAAAAAGCATAGCTGCTAGAAAACCCCATTGTTGAGCCTTCGCTGCAATGGTAACAACCGGTACTAGCGCACTTCTCAGTTTAAGCATGCTATAATTCGTATCATGCTGGACGGCATGTCCGCATTCATGAGCTGCAACAGATGCTGCTGCAACAGAGCGTCCGTTATAAACCTCAGGACTCAAGGCGACAGTCTTGGTCTGAGGATTGTAATGATCAGAAAGAAATCCTTCCCCTTGCACTACGTTTACGTCATGGATGCCATAGTGATTCAGCATAGCTGTTGCTACCTGATAACCTGACATGCCATTGGAAAGTCCCACCTGGCCATATTTATGAAACTTGGATTTCATGCGGCTTTGCACCAGAAATCCAACAAGCGCAATAGCGCCCACTAAAACCCAATAACCTATACTTATTCCCATTTTTTATGTTTTTGTTATCAACCCGTAGGTTTTCGAATACCCTAATAATGCAAAAAATGCATCGGAGGTTTCAAAATAGGCTTGCGAAGAAACAAATTTTTATTGCTCAGTACCGATAAATTCAAACCCGGTATAAGGAATGAGTACCCGGGGAAGCCTGATTCCGGTTTCAGTTTGATTGTTTTCCAGCAAAGCAGCGACGATCCTTGCCAACGCCAGGGCACTACCGTTGAGCGTATGAATGAGTTGCATTTTCCCCTTTTCATCCTTATACCTGATTTTCATCCGGTTGGCCTGAAAGGATTCAAAATTTGATACGGAGCTCACTTCCAGCCATTTCTGCTGAGCGGCTGAATAAACCTCAAAATCATAGGTGGTAGCAGAGGTAAAGCCCATATCTCCTCCACAGAGATGCAAGATCCGGTAAGGCAATTCAAGGCTTTCCATTAAATGGGATACGTGCCTGACCATTTCCTGCAAGGTGTCATAAGAGCGGCTGGGGTGCTCAAATTGTACGATTTCCACTTTATCAAACTGGTGCACCCGGTTGAGGCCTTTGACATCAGATCCATAGGACCCTGCTTCGCGTCTAAAACAAGGCGTATATGCAGTCAGTTTGATAGGCAAATCGGATTCAGCCACTATCTGGCCCCTGTACATATTAGTGACTGGCACTTCTGCTGTGGGGACAAGATAGAGGTCATCCTTCTCCATGTAATACATTTGTGCCTCTTTATCAGGGAGTTGCCCGGTACCATAAGCGGAGTCAGCATTGACCATAAAAGGTGGCAGAATCTCCTCAAAACCTGCATTTCTGGCCTGATCCAGGAAATAATTGATCAAAGCTCTTTGCAACCGGGCACCTTTACCCCGGTATAATGGAAATCCGCTTCCGGTAATAAAAGCACCAAGCTTAAAATCAATAAGATTGTATTTCTCTGCAAGTTCCCAGTGAGGCAAAGCTCCTGCTGGCAGTGTAGGGAATGCCTTGTCCCAGGCTTGATGGACCTTATTGTCCTCGGGCGTTTTTCCTTCAGGAACACTGCTATGAGGGATATTAGGGAGTGCAACCAAAAGGGCATCAAGATCAGCTTTGGTCTCCTGAAGTTTTATTTCGAGGGCATCCGCAGCATCTTTGATGGTTTGCACTCTGGCTTTCAACTGATTAGCTTCCTGGCCTTTCCCTTGTTTGAAGAGGTTGCCTATTTCATCTGAGAGGGTATTACGTTCATTGAGAAGGGTATCCAGTTGAGTCTGAACCTCTTTCCTCAGATCATCAAGGGCAAGGACCCGGTCAATATTTTCAAGGCGTTCCTCAGAAAAACCTCTTTTTTTCAACCCGGTGATCGCCCTTTCCTTCTGATCCCTTAAAATTTGTATTTCTAGCATATAAAGCAACTTTTATGGGTCTGTGGCCGTTTATTGGCTGTAGATTCCCTTTAAGATTTCAACAAAGGTAATTCCCCTTAATTGAAAATAGTTGTTACCTTAGTGGCGTTTTACACACCTACATTACCGGTCTGATTGTCCTTCAGATTCGCCAATTCTAAAAAAATTCAGTGATTAGTGATTGAGTGATGTGCATGGAAACGGAATGTTAGTATTTCTGATTGAACCCTATTTTTTATCCGATTAATTATCTGATCATATCATGTACGATATTTTGCAGTTGAATGACATGCTCGTTCCTGAGCTAAGGGAACTGGCTGAATCGCTCGGCGTTGATGGCTTTAAAAAGCTCAACAAACAAGAGCTAGTGTATACCATCCTCGATCACCAGGCACTCGCCGGTGAAAAAAAGAAATCCGGCTCCAATGGCTCCGGTAGCGCAGACCTCCCTGATGAAGTACCTGTTTCCTCTGACAATATGAGAGTAGACAAAAGACAGCCTGGAGCAGTCCTCAAGAGAGGAAGGAAGCCTAATCCAAAAGAAGTTGAAGCTACATCTGAGGAGGAAGAAGTAGAGGCTATAGTGCCGGAAGTGAAAGTGGAGAAAACAACCAATTTACCTGCCGAAAGACCCCAACCTCATCAAAGACCACAACATCGTGACAGGGCGCCCCAGGCACCAAGAGAAAACCGAAATCCCCAGGAAGTAAGAGAACCAAGAGAACCAAGACCACCTCAGCAGCACAGAGAACCCAGAGCGCCTCATGAACCAAGAGAGCCACGTACGCCACATGAGCCAAGAGAGCCACGTACACCGCATGAGCCAAGAGAACCTCGTACTCCTCAGGAAGCGAGGGAACCCCGTGCACCACAAGAACCAAGGACATTACAGCCTCAGGAAGGAAGAGCACAAACACCTCCGCTTCCGGATAACAGAAATCAGCCACAACGGGATGTCAGAGATTTCCAGCGTGAAGCGAGAGATCGTTTTAATGTAGAAGTTGATGGAATCATCGAAGGAGAAGGCGTACTCGAAATGATGTCTGATGGATATGGCTTTTTGAGATCATCTGATTACAACTATCTGTCCTCACCTGACGACATATATGTATCACCCTCCCAGATAAAATTATTTGGACTCAATACAGGGGACACCGTAAAAGGTGCCATCCGTCCGCCAAAAGAAGGGGAGAAATACTTTGCCCTTCTGAGGGTCAGCACAGTCAATGGAAAGACTCCTGACGAAGTTCGCGACAGGGTTCCATTTGATTACCTGACGCCATTATTCCCAACAGAGAAATTTAATCTTCTCACACATCCGGGTGGAAAAGATTACGGTAACCGTATGATTGACCTGTTTACCCCGCTGGGTAAGGGACAGAGAGGATTGATTGTGGCGCAACCAAAAACAGGTAAGACATTCCTGCTTAAGGATATTGCAAATGCTATTGCTTCCAATCACCCGGAGGTTTACCTCATTGTCTTACTGATTGATGAGCGCCCTGAGGAAGTTACAGATATGCGCCGTAATGTTAAGGCTGAAGTGGTTTCATCCACCTTTGATGAGCCTGCTGACAATCACGTACGCGTAGCGAATATTATACTTGAAAAAGCTAAACGTCTTGTAGAATGCGGACATGATGTGGTGATCCTGCTTGACTCTATAACCCGTCTTGCACGTGCCTATAACACAGTTGCACCTTCCAGTGGTAAAGTGTTGTCTGGTGGTGTGGAAGCAAATGCACTGCACAAGCCAAAGCAGTTTTTCGGTGCTGCCAGGAATATTGAAAACGGAGGTTCACTTACCGTTCTAGCAACAGCCCTTATCGATACAGGATCCAAGATGGATGGTGTCATCTTCGAGGAATTCAAGGGTACGGGTAATATGGAGCTCCAGCTTGACAGGTCATTGGCCAACAAGCGGATGTATCCTTCAATCGACCTTACGAAATCAAGTACACGCCGGGAAGAATTGCTTCTTGACGATGCGATCCTCCAGCGGATGTTTATACTTCGTAATTACCTGGCCGATATGAAGCCGGACGAGGCTATGGAGTTCCTGCGGAAGCACATGATCAATACCAAAACCAATGAGGAATTCCTCATTTCAATGAATGGATAGACGCCTTTTGAGTCCCCGGGCATGAATATTGCTGGCTTTAAATCAGCTTTTTTAGGGGAAAGGGCTATTTTTTTTAAAAAATAAGTACATTTGTGCCCGCTTTTAACCGAGCGGCCTAACAACTAACAGGAAACAGCGATGAAAAGGACATTTCAACCATCACGTAGGAAGAAAGTGAATAAACATGGATTCCGGACCCGAATGAGTTCCAAATCCGGTCGAAAAGTGCTTTCTGCACGTCGTGCCCGTGGCCGTCATAAGCTGACCGTGTCTGACACCATGCGTGTAAAATAACAGCCCGGGATTCCCTACAGAATCAGACTTTTTAAAGAAATTTAATAGTAAAGTCCTTCAACATTTTTGGAGGACTTTTTATTTGCATGTATCTCTGGTGGCATTTTGTCCATCCATAAGTGTCCATCGACAGCCCAGGTCCCGTATTGTTATCTTTGAAAATGGTTCGTTATACCTTGTCCAAGCCGGAGCGCCTTTCTTCCCTAAAAGCCATCGAAAAGCTGTTTAAGGAAGGAAGGAGTCTCGCCAAATTTCCCGTTAGGTTGGTTTGGGTGGAGCAGTCTGAGCCCGAAAAGCAGGAATTTCCCATCCAGGTCATGTTTTCGGCCTCTAAAAAGAAATTCTCCAGAGCGGTCGATCGCAACCGGATCAAGAGGCTTATGCGGGAGGGCTATCGTTTAGCCAAGCCAGAATTATACAAGACACTTCCTCAAGGCAAATCGTATCATTTAGCCCTGATTTACGCTGGAACTGAAATTCTTGACTTTGTGGTCATACAAAAGAGCATCGCTCAGGCGTTGGAACGATGGTTAAAAGCACTTTCGGAAGATCACCCGGTTCCGAAGGACGGATAAAAAGAAAAAGAATGCTTCGTGTACTCATACCCATGCTGTTTGTTTTTAGCTGCCAGATGCAGGTATGGGGTCAGAAATTTCTTTTGATTGAGGTGGCTGGAGATCCACACACACAACGGATAGCCATGTATGATGATCTGACTTTCCAGTTGAAAAATGATGATGCAGGATGGTACACACGTCGTATCCTTGATATGGATCCGAATGGCCAGATGATCATGCTCGGTGATGCATGGGTGGCACTCGGAGATATCGAAAGAATCAAGTTAAAGAAGAAGCGAGCATTAGCCACCCTACTAGGTGGTGCTCTTCAGGTAGGAGGTATATCCATGTTCATGGGGGACTTGTGGTTCACCATCCGCGGTGACCAACAATATTCTGATGGTGGAATGGAATTTGGCCTGCTCAATATTGCCGTCGGAACACTGATCAGGGTTATATTCGAACCAATCGT
>JAGOIB010000061.1 GCA_017995875.1 Saprospiraceae bacterium | reverse complement strand
GAGACTTGAACCAACGGATGAAGAAGTAGTCTTTGATTCACACTCGCTCGTCAGGAGACGAGCAGATAGCAGGTTCAAGTCTGGAGACTTGAACCAACGGATATAATAGTTTTTTTGTTAAAAAAAATTGAAAAATAATACTGACGATTCACGACTGACGATTCACGGTTACAGGTTCAACTCAAATCAGTCTTCTAACAATTACTTGAGCATCATACAGTTTGTCCATTTCAGGATCGAAGGAAAGGTGTAACACTCCTGGTGACTTGCCTTCTTCTAATGATCCCAATTGATCATCCATACCCAAAGCCATTGCGCCATTCAACGTTGCCCATAGAAGCAGTGTTTCAAAGGACACATAAGATTGATACTTTGCAATGGTCTTCATCTCTTCAAGAATCGATAGCTGCCAGTTGGACGTAAGGCTGTCAGTACCAATGGTCATGCGGGCATTTGCTTGAATAAAATGCTGATAGAATGGAAGCCGGTTTTCGATGTAAAGGTTAGCATTGGCACAAGTAGCCCAATATACCTGTTCACTCCACATTTGCGCGGCTTGTATATCCTCAGATGAGGTCAACGTGTTATGTACAAAAATGGTGCGATGCTTTGGATCCATATTGGACATGGCATAATGAATGGAAGTTTTGGCGGTGGGTTGAAAATGGCCAAGATCAAAACCAAAGTTTTTATAAAAGTCAAAGAAACCGCCACTCCCCTGCATAAAAAAGTCCTGCTCTGCAGGTGTCTCCTGATTGTGTATGCTCACTGTTCCTTTAGACGTGTTTAGTTCATTGACAAGCTTAAACAAATTGCGTGAAACAGAGTAAGGTGCATGAGGCACAGCAGTCTTTGGTTCAGGCGCTTGCCTATACGCGTCCATATACCCCGCTATCATGATGTCTGTCTGCTGCTCCTGCAGGAAATCAAACATCTCTACAAAGCTGTAGTAATGAATTTTACTCGCCCGTTTCACAGCAAAAGTATCTGTCTTATTGCAGATGTCTCCTACTGCCTGGATTCCGTTTTCCCACATAGCAGCATCGGCTTCAATGATGGCTGAATCAATGTCTGTTTGAGCTATATCGCGGAATTTAACCACATGATCAAGGAACGGAAGTAAACCGGCTCCGGTTGGTGCTTTGCCTTTCAGGTGGGATAATTCAAGATGACAATGTGTGTTGATGAAACCCGGTATGATAATGCCTTTAAAATATTCCAGCTGATCAGCCGGCACGTGTTGCCGTGAAGTCACTTCTTTGATGCAATCCCCTTCGAGGACTACTACACCATGTTGAATACGGGGTGAAGAAACCGGATATACCCAGTCCGCTGTGATATACCGCAATCTCATCAATATGATTTTACCACAAATCCATTGATCATGCGTGGTTCAAACCATGTGCTTTTCGGTGGAAGTGTACCATTACTATCGGATACCTTGACAAGCTCATCAAATTGGACAGGATAAATACAGAATCCCGCATGATGCTCGGATGTTCTCACTTTTTCTTCAACTTTGCCGGGACCCAGGTCCCCGGAAATATGCTGCACACGATTGTCAGTACGCACATCAATGATGCCCAATACGCCTTCAAGGATTTCAATGTCAAGGATATCAGCATCCAGTACCGCCGCTGATTTTTTATATTTTTTTAGGATCTCGGGTTTCCACCGTAGCAAGTACCACTCATCATAGATGCACATCGTAAGATCATGTTTGCGTTCAGGCTTTTGAGGACGAACCAAAAGTTGGATGTCACAATACTTGCTGATCTCTGCTACAAATCGAGTCAACCTAAGGTGATAGGGCAGCTGAACTACCTTGTTGTAATCCAATATATCCAATTGATCAAACGGGAATAGCGCGGATAGAATCAGCGAGTAATCATGATCCTTCTTATTGCCTTGAAGCTTATTCAGTTTTTCGGCTGTACTGCAGCGATGATGGCCATCGGCTATATAAAGTTTTGGCACCAACGTTTTGTATAGGTTTGCCAGGGCAGCGCCTTCTTTTTCCGGAATCTGATACAAGGAATACTGTTGGGGCCCCGCAGCGATTGTAAACTGAAGAAACGGTTCTCTTTTTTTCTTTTGTTTTTCAATCTCTTTGGTGATATCCTTGATGACCGGATGACATAGTAATACAGGCTTGACCATGGCACCTCGCTGCAAGAGGATTTTCAACATGGATTGTTCGCTGCTGGAGATCGTTTGCTCGTGTTTGACAATCTTACCTTTCGTATAATCCTCTACATTGAGACAGACGACAATACCTGAATGGATTTTGGTATCTGTGCGGATCTCCATGATGTAGAAGGCCCGTTGATCGGAGTGATGAAAAAATCCATTCTTGTAATACTCGCTATAGTCATCCCGTACGGTTCCGAAAAAAGAATCGGTGGAGGCGATTAGATCGACATTTGGATAGATAGCGTCGAATGGATAGATTTTCATAAGCTCGAAATGCTGTTTACTTCAAAAGTGTTGACTCAAACTTTATCCGGTGTTACGAATGGCAATGAAACTACTTTCGCACTCAACATTTTGCTGCCCGCTTGTACGTTGAAGGTTGATCCCAAAGCCGAATAACTCGTTGGTACGTAAGCCATCCCTAATGGGACCTGAAGGGTAGGAGACAACGTTCCACTTGTGACAACCCCGATTTCTTTTCCTTCAAGATCACACACCGGATATCCATGCCTTGGAACACGACGATCATCGACAACAAATCCTACAAGTTTTTTAGCAACGCCCTCTTTTTTCTGTTTTATAAAAATATCCTTTGAAGGGAAATCACTTTTCTTGTTGAGCTTAGTAATCCACCCAAGACCTGCTTCAAGGACAGAAGTTGTATCATCGATATCATTACCATACAGACAGTATCCCATTTCGAGACGCAACGTATCCCTTGCGCCAAGCCCTGCAGGTAAAGGTTTGACAGGATGATCCAGGTTCATCACGATGTCCCATAGATCTGGAAGGTGTTGGCTGTCAACATACAATTCAAAACCACCTGCTCCCGTATAACCTGTCGCGGAGATTATCACATTGTCTATTCCTGCCACAGTCCCTTTGGCAAAATGGTAATAGGGAATATCTTTTAGGACCACATTGGTCAATGGTTGTAATACTGCTTCAGCGAGAGGGCCTTGTACGGCCAACAATCCTGTTTTGTCAGAGATATCGATGATCCGGGTATCAAATGCACCAGCATATTTTTGGATATGATCCCAGTCTTTTTGAATGTTGGATGCATTGACGACCAACATAAAAGCTTGCTCTCCTTCAGCACTCATGTCTTGCGGAAGCCTGTACACCAGCATATCATCAACGATACCTCCTGTTTCATTGGGAAGGCATGAATACTGAGCCTGACCGATGGCCAGCGCAGCCACATCATTGGAACTAATTCTTTGTACCAGTTCAAATGCCTGTTTTCCTTTGACAATAAATTCACCCATATGGGAGACATCAAACACACCAACACTTTTTCGCACTGCGTGGTGTTCTTCCTGAAGATTGGAATAAAGCACAGGCATGTTGTACCCGGCAAATTCTGTCATCTTGGCACCCAGTGCTATATGCCTGGATTCTAATGGAGTAGATAGTATCATGTTATAGTATTAGTAGAGTATATTGATTTGTGTGATGATATCGCCCATGGTGATCTTTTGCACTACATCCATGCCCGAAGTTACTTTTCCAAATATAGTATATCGCCCATCAAGATGTGGTGTGGGAGAATGGGTAATAAAAAATTGCGTTCCTTCTGTATGTGGTCCGGCAGAAGCCATACCTACATACCCTTCATCATCATAGTAATTACCGTTGAGTTCGGAGCGGAGGGTGAAATCTAATCCACCAAAGCCATCTCCCCTCGGACATCCTGTCTGAATGACAAAATTTGGTACTACACGATGAAATGCTTTTCCATTGTAGAATCCTTGATTGGCAAGTTGAACAAAACTCGTCACAGAGACAGGCGCACGTCCGGGAAATAGGCTCAGGGTAATTTCTCCTTTTGATGTGATGATTTGCACTTTACTACCCGGCTTCCATGCATCTATTATTTTCCAATCAATAGATTTATATTTTTTCTGCTCTTCCGGAATGGCTGGAGCATCTATTCCATATTCCTTTAGCGCCTTTGACAAGTCTATGTACGTTTCCAACTCATCAGGGAGTTTAAGTCCGGCAAGGGCTTTATTCAACTCTGACTTTTTATCATTCATGACGCTTTTCATTCCCGTCTTTTGATCTACAATGGCTCCCGCAACAAGATCGATAAGCCCTGCATCGCCCGATTTGACAGCAGTGATCAGATAACCACCGATCTGTGCCTTGATGAGGTATCCTTCGCCGGCAAAAAATGCATCAAAGTTTTTATTGGTACAGGCTTCGATAAGGCTCGAGGCGGCTTGTGTCCTCACAGGAGCAGGTTGGTCAGCCTGCATGTATCTTGGTAATGATTCAAAATTCCGTATTTCACTTCCCCAGGCTTTTAGCCACCCAGCTTTTTGATATGGATCTGTTGTGGTTTTTAACGCATTGAGTATTTCATTTTGGAGGGCTGTTTTAGCTCCGCTAAACATTGACGTCATATATGTATTGGCAGCCTCAGCCATTCTCGTTTTTGCCTGCCATGTTTTGCACTCACCAATGGCAACTTTATATTTAGCAGCATCCTTTTCGCGTCCATGAACGACAAAGTATTGGGCAGCCAATTCAGCAATATTTGCATTTTCATCTTTGGTCGTGATCAGCAATATCTGTGAAACATCATTGTAATCAAAACCCTGAAGCGCTCTCACGATATTGCATTTTACTCTGTAATCCGATTCTGTCTCCAATCCTTCTACTAAAATTTTCATACTCTCCGGAGATTTTACTTTTCCCAGAGCCGTTGCAAGACAAATGCGTAAGAATGGATTAGTTTCGCTATGCCAGTTGGCAATGATTTGATCAGCATGAGGGGCAAGATCTATACCCGGTGCCCTATGGAGGTAATTGGCAGCTACTATCCGGACCGGAATTGGAATGGATACATCAGAAAGATATCGGACCATCGTTGCTGTTCCTTCAGGATCAACCATGTCGCGCAATGCATAGCGATATATACCTCTTACCTGTCCAAGCAGTAACAGCGTATCAATAGATTGATAAGTTGAGATAGTACTGAGGGCCCGCAGATATTGTGTGTTTCCTATTTTACCCATCGCTTCCAGGATGGTGCTATTGGCCTGCTCATATAAACGGGCGCTGTCCCGTCCATCAAATGCTGCTGTCAGGGATGCTTCAGCTTTGGTAGATCCCATTTGCCCAACAGCGTATGCTGCCATCATGCGAACTTCTCCCTGAGGATCGAGAAGTAATGGAATAAGTGCATTCAATACAGAGGTGTCCTGGTAAGAAGCAAAAGCCCGCACAGCCGCATAGCGTAAAGAAGGATCGTCGCTGGTCAGGAGCATTACCAGGCTGTCTTTATCCTGGGCATTCTGAAGATCAAATACATGCCGGATCTTGCTTTGATTCAGGCTGATGTCAAAAGGAGCCTGAACTTTCTTTTCTACAGGCACACAAGCTGAAAGCATTAACAAGATTCCAAGGGTGTAGAGTTGTACAACTTGCCACCGGTTATTCATGTATGTCTGGTTTTTCAATTTGCTTTGTCTTTGCTGTGGATGATGATCCCTTTAGGATGTAAAGATCATCATTGATTTTCGTTAAACTCCTCCTGAAAATTTTCTTCTGTATTATATTGTTGTGGAACAGATTGATGACGCAAGGCATTGTATTTCGCACAATCGGTTTCAATATCAAGGCCACCTTCCGGTACTGCAAATTTTAGATTTGGATCATAATCTACGTCCGTCGAATTTTCGAGTCGGCGCAGAAAAGCCTTGAAAAATGGTTTAGCCATTACACTTCCCTGGCCGTCCGCCAAGGTGTTGAATTTAATCCATTGATCTTCGCCACCAACCCATGTACCTACCACGAGAGAAGGGGTGATGCCAATAAACCACCCATCTACATAATCATTGGTGGTTCCGGTCTTACCGCCGACCGTGCTTTTATAATCACCGAAACCCACTGCTGTATATTTTAGCATATCCAC
Organism: Saprospiraceae bacterium; assembly: GCA_017995875.1. Next base: position 5,962 of record JAGOIB010000061.1, on the reverse strand, counting down.
CATCACGGCATTTGCCTTGGCCGGGAGAGCCACCTGTTCTTCTTTAACTGCGCGATAGATGACACGTCCATTCTCATCTTCAATGGAAGAAACGAAATAGGGCCGTACAAAAACACCATTGTTGGCAAATGTACAGTACGCACCTGTCATTTCCATCACGGTAAGATCTGCTGAACCCAGACAAATGGAAGGCTGGTTTGGCACACGGTATTCACCATCTGATCGTCGAGCCGAACTGTCAATTCCCATGTTATGTACCAGTCCTCTCACCACATTAGCATTGCCTAATTGCTGCATCAGAAAAACAGAAATTGTATTCCTTGAATCTTTTAAGCCTTCAAACAGTGTATAGCTTCTTCCGGAATATTTACCATCCGCATTTCTTGGTGTCCATGGTTCCAGTACGCCAAAACTTCCATCGCCGGGTGCAATTGTATACGGCTGATCGATGACTGGGAAACAAGGAGAAATACCCTGTAGGGTAATGGCTGTTGCATATACAAATGGTTTGAACGTGGATCCTACCTGCCGGCTGCTACCGATGTGATCGTATTGAAAATATTTGTTGTTGATACCACCCACCCATGTCTTTACTTCACCTGTCCTTGGATCAATGGCCAGGATACCAGTTTGCATGAAACGCCTGTGATATTTAATGGAATCAAGCGGAGACATCGTTACTTTCTTTTCACCCGATGGATTATAATCAAAGACCATCATGTCCACAGCCGTGGTCATTACTTTGGTGATATCTTTTTGAAATTGTTTCCAGGCAGGTAATAATTCCGGCCAGTAATCGCTCGCAATGACCTCTTTGTATTTCCTGCCTTTTTCTGCTGATATAGATTTGCCGGAAACAAGCCTGGCGATACGTCCTGCCTTCTGGGATTCCTGCGCAAGATTGTCGATATCCCAATCGCTTAAATCTATATCGTATTTATCCCTGATCTTCTGGAGCAAAGCACTAAGGCGTTCTTCACGCATTGCCTGATATCTGTCTGTCTGACGAATCATGCTTGTGAGTCCGTCTTGTCTTATTTTCTTTTGTGCATCATCTGCATGGTATGTCCATGGATCCATATTTTTCCAGACAGTATTATACTTCTCCTGCACCTTGGTCATATGTTTCCACATTTCTTCCTCAGCCATGATCTGCATGTCGAGATCAATAGTGACGAAGACCTTTAAACCGTCCTTGTAAATATTGTATTCTTCACCATTCGGTTTACGGTATTCCTTTTGTTTAAAAAGTTCTTTAAGCCAATTCGCTAATTCGGCCCTGAAGTAAGGAGCAGGTCCAGTAACATGGCTCTGCTTTTGGAATCTTGAAATATCGAGCGGTAAAACTTTCAATGAGTCATATTGGTCACGGGTGATGTACCCTTCTTTTCGCATCTGGTTGAGGACAATCATTCGCCTGTGTTCGACCGTATCCGGACGACGTACAGGATTGAAAAGCGCGGGATTTTTCAACATTCCAATTAGGGTAGCAGCCTCTTCGATCTTCAGGTCCTTTTGATTTTTTCCAAAATAGATTTCCGCAGCTGCACTGATACCATAAGCTCCATAGATGAAGTTGAATTTATTGAGGTACATCGAGAGGATTTCCTGCTTTGTATATTGTCTCTCCAGTTTGACGGCTGTAATCCACTCTTTAAATTTGGTAATCATCAGCGTCCAGCTTTTTTTGATTTTACCCATCCCGGTAAAATCCGGTCTGTCAAAAAGAAGTTTTGAAAGTTGCTGCGTGATCGTACTTCCTCCGCCTTTACTTGTATTGAATGTAATGACGCCCATCAATACCCTTGATAGCGCTTTGATATCTACTCCGGAATGTGAAAAATAACGGACATCTTCTGTCGCGACCAACGCATCGATCAGGTGCGGGTTGAGGTGGTTGTAATCTACAGGAAGCCGGTTTTGTGTATAATATCTTCCGATTTCCCTGCTCTTGATATCGATGACCTGTGTGGCCAGTTCAAAATCAGGATTTTCCAATTGCTTGAAATCAGGAAGACCCTGAAAGGAAAGAATGACAAAGAAAAGTATGACAGCTCCAACAAAGGCAAATGCCACAAGCCAAAGCCGCTTACTATATTTTTCAAAAGTTGATGAATGCTGCATACCTTAAATGATCAACCAATTTTATTTATCTCCACTCAAACGTTCAGAAGGGTTCACTACTTGTGTAGCCAGCCAATCTAATCCAGCGGCAATAACATGATTTTCCACAAGTATATTCCAGCCACAAGAACCAATCCTGTCAGGGAGGCTAAATCCTACCTGACCGTTTGCTTTTTTCTTATCCCCCCTTAGCCAGGGCTGGATTTCCTCAATGGATGGCAAAGTTACTTCGACCTGACCCAACAAACGATGAATCAAATCGATAATGGCCTGAAAATCTTTATCATCCAGCAACCCCATCAGGTTGGCGATCTTAGCTTCAGTCAGCATGCCAAGGGTTACGGCCTGCCCGTGACTTATCGGTGCGGGGCCTTTCAACAAATGACTTTCCAAAGCATGGCCGATGGTATGTCCGAAATTGAGCACCTTCCGGAGTCCCTTTTCATATGGATCAGCCTCTGTTATGCGTTTTTTGATCATCAAATTCTCTTGTAATAGTGTGGGCCATTGGATAGAAGCTGTTGTTTCACATCCGGATAGTGATTCCCATAAGGCAATACTTCCAATGATCGCATGTTTGATGATTTCTGCGAGTCCGTCCTTGATTTCACGGTCAGGGAGAGTTGCTAAGAATACCGGATCGATCCAGATAAAAGAAGGGGCTTCGAAACGACCTAAATAATTTTTATACCCCTCGAAATTTACCCCTGTTTTGCCTCCGATGGCAGCATCCGCCATAGAAAGGAGGGAAGTGGGTAAATGGCTAAAACGTATTCCACGTTGGTAACATGAGGCAGCAAATCCACCCAGATCACATATCATTCCTCCTCCGATATTAAGCACCAGGGCCGATCTGTCAGCCCCTTTTTCGATCAAGGAAGCCCAAATGTGTTCGCAAGCGGCAAGGGTTTTATTTTGTTCACCCGCCTGAATAACAACGCATTGAAGAGTCCCGATAACGGGTTCCAACAATGGAACACAATATTTTAAAGTATTGCTGTCTGCCAGTAAGAGGATGGATGATGGTTCGAGTTTTTCGATGGCTGCATTCAATCCATCAAGCACACTACCCAGATAGATATCACCTAATGGTGAAACATGTGTATTCATGGCACTTTTTCAATAATGGTGAGTGTCCAGGCATGGGCTTTGCTCGAAAACAATGGCTTGACTTTAGCCCAGGTTTGTTGAAAAAGTTCAGAGGCCCTGTACCCATTTAACGCGTCTTCTGAGGTCCAAAGACTTATGGTCCAGACACTTATGATGCCGTCCTGCTCACTTCTCAAGACTTCCAGGTCAGTACAGCCTTCCTGATTCCGAATGTCTCTTTTAACTTCTTCAAAGATATCCAAAAAGAGGGCCTCCTTTTCCGGCAATAACTGCATCATGACAATTCGTTTGATCATACTAAAAGGTAGGATGCTTTTGAACCCTGCTCAAACATATTACAAAAATTTGTAAATTTATCTGCCGACTGAACAACGTTATCGGCTGAATCGTTAGATTTGAGACAACCAAACACTTAATACCATCGGACAAACTATATCAAACCCTAAAGACAAGATTTTGAGTGAGATTATATTGACTGTAGAGGATGTTGATCCACTTGAGCTTTTCGGACAGAACAATAGTAAGCTGAACCTCTTCAGGAAGGCATTTCCGGATGTAGTTGTTACCTCGAGAGGAAACCAGGTAAAACTGAACGGTAAGAAGAAATTAACCCAAAGCGCGAAAGATAAGTTTGAGATGATGGTCCGCATCCTGAAGGATCGGAAGACGCTGCCGATGGAAACGTTGGAAGAATTGCTTGCGGGTACACACATATTTGAGCCAGAAGAAAATGCAGCTGCAGGTGCTGAGCATGTCATTCTGTATGGCCGTACCGGAAAACCTATTAAGGCCAGGACGAAGAACCAGAAAAAGATGGTCACCGCCGCTGATACTAATGATGTTGTCTTCGCAGTAGGTCCTGCGGGAACAGGTAAAACGTATACGGCTGTTGCGCTTGCTGTCCGTGCACTTAAAAATGCAATGGTCAAGAAGATTATCCTTACCCGTCCGGCAGTAGAAGCAGGGGAGAATCTTGGGTTTTTACCCGGCGACCTCAAGGAAAAAATCGATCCCTATCTCAGGCCATTATATGATGCATTGGATGATATGATCCAGATTGACAAGCTCAATTATTTCATGCAAAACAGGGTCATTGAAGTTGCGCCGCTCGCCTATATGCGTGGACGAACTCTTGACAATGCATTTATCATTCTGGATGAAGCTCAAAATGCAACAGAAGGCCAGATTAAAATGTTTCTCACGCGTCTGGGCCCTTCAGCTAAATGTATCATCACCGGGGATTTGTCACAGATCGATCTGCCAAGGAGTGTACACTCAGGTTTTAGAAAAGCAATTGATTTACTCGGTCACCTGGAGGGAATAGCTACTGTAAGGTTGACCGCAGATGATGTAGTCCGTCACAGATTGGTAAGGGATATCATCATTGCATTTGACAATGATGCAGAGAAGAAGCGGATAGCAGAGCAGAAAAAAGAGGCGGAAGAATAACTAAACATGGCAAATGCATATCGTCTATCGTGCCCTCAACGCCAGTTGAGTGGAACGGTCATCCTGGAACCCTCAAAGAGTATTTCCAACAGGGCACTGATCATTCAATCCCTGTGCAAAGATCCCTTTACGATCCATTCACTGAGTGCCAGCGATGATACAAAGGTGTTGGTCAATATGCTCTCCTCCGAAAAGGAGGAGTTGTATAGCGGATATGCCGGCAGCAGTTTTCGTTTTATGGTAGCGAGAGCTTGTCTGGGTGATCGTGAAGTGACGCTCGATGCATCAGCGCAACTTCGGCGCAGACCGGTTGGGCCACTGGTTAAAGCACTTCAATTGTTAGGAGCGGATATCACGTTTCTGGACAAGGAAGGTTTTCCTCCGTTGAAAATCAAGCCATCAAAATCATTTGGTGCCGGGATCAATGAGGTTACTTTACAGACAGGTGTCAGCAGTCAATATCTCACTGCTTTGTTGTTGATCGCACCATATCTGCCGAAAGGACTCAAGGTGCATCTCGCAGGCGATCTTGTTTCAGGGTCTTATGTCCGCATGACCCTTGCCATGATGGAGTACTTTGGCGTCGGACATCAATGGACAGAAAACACTATCACCATTGAGCCTGGTATTTACCAGGCAAAAGACTATACTGTTGAAGGTGACTGGTCAGCCGCGTCTTACTTTTATTCGATGACGGCATTAGTGGATAAAGCTGAATTGCAAATTGAAGGATTGAGAGAGGATAGTATACAAGGTGATTCCGTCTTGAAAAATATATTTGCTGATCTTGGTGTAGAAACTGTTTTTACAGAAACAGGGATGACCATTAAAAAGATCGGTCTCAAAGAGAAACTTAAAGAGTATAAATATGATTTCACCTTGTGTCCGGATATTGCGCAGACATTAATGGTGACACTTTCGGGTTTGGGGATCAAAGGTATTTTATCGGGCCTACGTACACTTCGCATTAAGGAAACGGATAGGATAACGGCTATGCAAACAGAACTCGCCAGAGTAAAAGTCACTGTGATTCCAAATGAAGTTGGATCCGACATTACCTGTCTTGTAGCCGGGAGAGCATGGTGGAAAGACAAGGCAAAATTTAATACGTATGAAGATCACCGGATGGCGATGTCGCTTTCCGCCTTTGCTGCATTAAATCCTGTCACCATAAAGGACCCGGATGTGGTCACTAAATCCTATCCAGGTTTTTGGAAAGATTTGGAATCAATAGGGATAAAACGCGAAGTAGTAAAGATGAAGTAAATTGACAATTGAC
>JAGOIB010000194.1 GCA_017995875.1 Saprospiraceae bacterium | reverse complement strand
TAATTATCACCTATCCATCTAAAAACACAGACATGGCGTGCGCGTGTTGTGCCCCTACAGGGCACGAATGATTCTCTTTTTTCGATGCTACCAACCTATAGCCCCTACGGGGCATTGATATTTATTTAGACACATATGATTTTTGAAATTCCAAATTGGTTATTGAATGGAAGAAGAATCTTTATCCAGACAGTTCCTTTTTACTTGGTTATTGGCTATTGGTTATTCCTTATTGAATAGAAGTGGATTCTGTCTCCAAACAATCCTTTCACTTCGCCCTTCGTTATTCCTTATCCCTTCCCCCTTATTCCTTTTATATTTGACCCATGTTTTTCAAAAATCTCCCTGGACTATCCTTTTTAGCCATACAGCTATTAATGCTGGTGTCTTGCGCAGCCCCAAAGGCGCCTACCGGTGGTCCGAAGGACGAGACTCCACCGAGTATCATCCTGGAAGAATCAACACCTAACAAGCAAACCTACTTTAAAGACAAAAAAGTAACCATCACCTTTGATGAATGGATCACACTCAAAGAAGTGAATACACAACTCGTCATCTCTCCTTTCCTGCCCGAAAGTCCCGAGGTCACCATGAAAGGGAAATCCATCATTATAGAACTTCCTGATAGTCTCAAGGCAGAAACAACCTATACGTTCAATTTTGGCAATTCGATTGCGGATCTCAATGAAGGGAACATTCTCGAAAATTATTCTTTTACTTTTTCAACGGGTGCTGTATTGGATTCCAGCAAAGTCTCGGGTAATGTGATTGATGTCGTGACGCTCAAACCTTTAGAAAATATTTGGGTGATGTTGTATCCGGTAGGAGAGGATAGCGCTGTGTACAAGCGGAAACCGGATTACGTAGCTAAAACAAATAAAGAAGGAAAGTGGTCGATGGAAAATATCCGGCCGGATTCCTTCAATGTGTTTGCACTCAAGGATGACAATCTCAATTTCCTCTACGATCAGGAAACTGAATTGTTTGGATGGCAGGATGAAATCGTTTACACAGCAGAACCATATACGGTCATCCCTGAGATCCGTGTTTTTCCAAAAGAGAAAAGAGCGCTTATTCGTGAAGTAAGTCATCCTATACCGGGATGGATCAATGTTATAGTGGACGCTCCTTTACCAAAGCCTGAACCAATATTTTCTCCGCCGATCGAAGGTGCAGTGAAAGCCTGGTCAGGCGATACATTGAAGATCTGGTATAATCCGCAAAACAATTATGCGGGAAATGTGATACTCAACAACGATACATCCCAGGTCCGTTTGTCGCCGGGCACTGTTCGTAATGCATTGCCATTCCGTATTTCGCCATTGACCGGTCGTTTGCATTCTACTGCTTCTGCACAATTTATTTCAAGTGTACCAATTGTAACGCTGGACACTTCAAAGATCACATTGGGAAATGATTCACTCGGACCTATTAGGTTTATTATTTCTGTTGACAGCACCGATATCAGGAAGTTGAATGTAAAAGGTGAATGGAATAAGCCGGCAAGGTATACACTCACCTTTTTACCTGGAGCTACAACGGATGTATGGGGTCGCGCCAATGATACGATCCGTCAGTACATCGTAGTGCTACCGTCCGATCAATTTGGTAATCTGAAACTCAATATTGATGGACTCGATTCTACAAAACAGTATATCGTATTGATCAAAAATGGAGAGCTCGTGGCAGAACGCTATACGATCCAAAACCTCAAAGCAAGACAAATTCAAAAGGGTGCCTTGCTTCCCGCTACGTATACAGTAGAAATCATCGAAGACCTCAATCGCAATAATACCTGGGATACAGGAGTTTATGAAACGCGCCGCCAGCCCGAACGCAAGATGATTTTTAAACTTGATGCCCTGAGAGCTTCCTGGGACCTGGAAGCAACTATTTCCTGGTTTTAGCATTATTGATTGGACGTTCCTGGCAGGTGGTTGGTCAATTTGTTGCCCGGATCCACTGCAGGAGCCGTATTTTGTGGCCCCGATGACAGACCTAAACAATAAGAAATGAGATTGTGGACAGATAGCCTCGTGAAATTCTATGGTAAACGCAAGGTTGTGGACAATGTATCCATTGAAGTTTCACAAGGTGAAATTGTAGGACTTCTGGGCCCGAATGGAGCCGGTAAGACGACATCATTCTATATAACCGTTGGCTTTATCAATCCTTCAGAGGGGCATGTTTATCTTGATGATACAGAGATTACAAAGCTTCCGATGTATAGGAGGGCAAGGTTGGGCGTCGGTTATCTCCCACAGGAAGCATCTGTATTCAGAAAACTGACAGTCGCCAATAATCTAAAAGCAGTACTGGAACTGACAAAGTTGACACGTGCTCAACAAGCCGATAAAATGGAGGCCTTGCTTGCTGAATTCAGGTTGGAAACCGTACGCAATAATATCGGTGATAGTTTATCAGGTGGGGAGCGAAGACGTACAGAAATTGCGCGTGCCTTAGCCACTGATCCCAAATTTATATTGCTTGACGAACCCTTTGCAGGAATTGACCCCATCGCTGTAGAGGACATACAGCATATCGTTGCAGCCTTGAAGCTCAAAAATATCGGTATCCTCATCACTGATCACAATGTCCGCGAGACATTGTCTATCACTGACCGTGCGTATCTTATGTTTGAGGGAAGAATCCTCAAGGCAGGCACCGCCGAAGAGTTGGCCGCAGACGAAATGGTGCGCAAAGTTTATCTCGGTCAAAATTTTGAGTTGAAACGCAAGCAGGTTATATGAGATGGGTTATCATATTTCTCAGTTTCGTTTTCATGTGTTCCTGTACCAGTCGTAAGGTAACACCGACAAGAGCCAGCCGGAGAGCCATTGATACCATTTTCCAAAAACAGGTACTTGTGATACAGCCACATATGGATTCAATATGTGAGCGTCTGCACGACAGCATCTACATTGTTGCTGTTGATTCCATCATGACTGAGCGTCGAATCGAAATGACCAATCTCGTCCAATGATCCGCTCCTTCCGTCATATCATTTTTATAAGTGGTCTGCTTCTGATGCAATCATGTGCGAAAGAAGTCAGCCAGGAAGATTTGATACAGGAAGCTGTTCAAATAAAGATTGAGCAATGGAAGGAACTGCAACGTGAAGCCTGTATCGATCGCGCACTTACGGAAGCTGAAGATTATGTTGATTCTATCCTCGTCGTCATTTCCCTCCAATCCAAACTCGATACCATCCCAAAGCCTACCAAACCAATGAAGCCACCTAAGCCGGACTTTAAG
>JAGOIB010000193.1 GCA_017995875.1 Saprospiraceae bacterium | reverse complement strand
TTGTTATGCAGCGCTATGACTAATGACCTGTCTTTGATATCCAGGACAGAAAGCACACTATCCCGCCATGCAGCGACTATCTGATAGGCAAGTGTATCGGTTATTTTATTTCTCTGGAGTTGCAACCAAACACCAGTATCAGTATAGATCCTGTTGGGATCGATATGAATAGAATCTTCACCTAGTAAGAATGAAATGTTTCGTTTTCCATTGTGTATGAGTTCATAATATTCACCCATAAACTTTTGGGATATAACCCGGCCTGCCAGGGCTGATGTATTCTCATTGTCATGCATGTTGTAGAGCAGCACATCAGAGGAATCTTCACCAAATACGAGGAGTTTTACATCTGTCCCACTCAATGACAAAGGAATAGTATCCTGGGCATGCATCAGCGAAAGAAAGAAGTAGAAAATGGAAAAAATATATCCCTTCATAGCGCGAAGATAAGCATCTGCAGAAGGTATCTTTGACCCCTATCTGCACCAATCATGATGAAAAAATATCGCTGGGTCCTTTTTGATGCCGATCATACCTTATTTGATTTTGACAAGGCCAGTGAAGAAGCACTGTCCGAAGTGCTTGGCGAACATGGATTTGATTGGCATGAAGGAATGTATGCAGATTATAAGAAAATCAATGTGCAGTGCTGGACTGAACACGAGCAAGGCCTCATCAATAGGGATACGCTGGTCTACGAACGCTTTAGAAGATATTTTCAATTCCGGCAGCTTGACCTTGATCCTGTAAGTACACAGCAACAATATTTGCAACGGCTGGGATCAAAACCTTACCTGATGCCTGGCGCTGACGAGATGATGACCGCACTCCAGGGTAAAGTCAATCTCGGTTATATCACCAATGGTATGAGAGAAGTTCAACGACCACGCCTTGAAATAATAGGATGGGATCTGAGGTTTGATGTTATAGTGATCGCAGGCGAAATCGGGCATTCAAAACCACATGCCGCCTATTTCGCACACGTGCATAGCGAGTTAGGTACACCTGAGCTGTCAGATGTGTTAGTAGTAGGGGATAGCCTTACAGCAGATATAGAAGGTGCGGCCTCATTCGGATATCATACCTGTTGGTACAATCCAAATGAAGAAATATGCCATCTCAGACAAGGTCCGGATTACACAATTGCACATCTATCACAAATCAGGGATATTGTATTCGCTAAAGAATCCTCAATGTGATTGAGGGCGAGACACATATTCACCTCCGATACAAAGCAGTATCAGCAACAAAAAGAAAAACAGTATCATGGGCACTATAATTGGTTGCAAACATATTAAATATATTTTTAATATGACAACAATTATTCCAGTTTTTTGATTTAATCAGGCATAGGACTGGCAAACGGCTAGCCGGTTCAAAAGAATCCATTATTTTTTAATCTCAAACCTGATAGCGATGAAACGGATTTTCTCTTTTTATACAGCGACTACCTATGGCAACAGGGCAGATACTGGTCTTCTCGTTCTGCGCCTTGGATTAGGATTGCTGATGATGGGTCACGGTTGGAGTAAACTCATTGGCTTCAATGAAAACGCTGCGGATTTTTATGATTTCCTTGGATTGGGAGGTGAAATATCCCTGGGATTAACCGTCTTTGCTGAATTTTTCTGTTCTATTTTACTGGTATTTGGACTTGGTACACAGCTCGTGCTCATCCCCTTAACCATATTGGCTATGGTTATTGTATTTGATGTCAAAGGAGGAGACGCGCTGAATGAAAAAGAATTGGGCCTGATGTACCTGATAGGCTATATAGCATTATTGCTGACAGGTCCCGGCAGATTTTCCCTTGATTATTTTATATGGCAAAAGAAGGTATAAGCTATTTTTAGCAAGAAACACTCTAGGACTTTCCTGGATTAAAATGGATAGTATATCCTGGAATCTTTCCCTTTTTAATTGCATCCATAAGGCCATATTCAACCATCACCTTGTTGTCTTTGGTGATAATCGCTTCTTTGTTGGTACATGAAGTTACTTCCCCGGGGACATGAATGATTGATTTGATCTTCGTACTGCCAAGCATCATTTCCAACATACCCATATCCTCGCCCATCATTAAACTGTCGGAGGACATTCCGAATTCAGTCGCCATGCCGGAATAATCTACACTGTCAAAACGGATCCATCCCGCTTTCAAATCAGCCTCAAACACTAAAAAATTTTCTGCTTGCATTCCCCCGGGACCTGCGCTGGCCATGACACTCGAACCCGAGTTGTCCATAGTTTCCATGTATTTGACCAATTCCTTGAGCTGGGCCTGATTGTCAAATTTCATAACTAAACCAATTGTCAAGTCAGAACTTTTTGCAGGGGATTTCATCCGGACAGAAAGTTTTTCAGCTAAATCCAAACGTGTTTCCTTTTTTTTCACGCTATCCGGCATAATACTGAGTAATGGCATAAGGGTATCAAATTCTCTGTCATATTCCGGATCTGTCACTTTGTCCATAAGAAGTTGCATCGGATCTTTTGGTGCTTCGGCAATAGTAGTATCTACCTCCTGATCTAAAAGGATCGTATCATCTTCGACACCGGCATCCCCAAAACCCTTGATCATGCTCATCATCTCACCGATGTCGAAAGAGGTTTCAAGAGTTCCTGAACCATCCTGTTTTATGGTAAGGTTTTGCTCGATATCACCACAGCTGGTCAGGCTAAACATAGCCAGGGCAGCAATAACTGAGTAGGATAGGAAGGATTTGCGGATATTCATATGCAGGGCTTTTATAGGTTATTTTATAATTTGAAAAGGAGAAATCAGGTACTTTAAATATAGCTATTCAAGGCAAATGTAAGGATACTCTTCAAGTTTGAAAGGAGAGCCGATTGGAACATTCTAAACCTTTTGGAGGTATGGCGGTTCATATCGTATTATTACATTCCCATTTTTACACTTAAAAACGCAAAATAGCATGGCTTTTCAACTCCCTTCCCTCCCGTATAGTTTTAATGCGCTTGAACCGCATATTGATGCCAAGACAATGGAAATTCACCATGGCAAGCATCATGCAGCATATACCAATAACCTCAATGCAGCCATTGAAGGCACTGCCCTTGAAGGCAAAACCATCGAGGAAATCCTCGGACAGATATCAAAACAAAGTCCCGCAGTCCGCAATAACGGTGGAGGCTTTTATAATCACTCTTTATTCTGGGAAATTATGTCACCAAATGGTGGCGGCGAACCTACAGGTGCATTGGCCGAAGATATCAACAAGCGATTTGGATCATTT
>JAGOIB010000192.1 GCA_017995875.1 Saprospiraceae bacterium | reverse complement strand
TTAGTATTTTCAAAAGTGGTCACCTTGATTCCCGGAGGCACACTACCATTGGTCTTTTCTTTTTTTGGAGGTTTTAATTCTGCCGTACTCATTTTTTTTGTATTTAAAATTTGAATAATTACTATACCTACTTTCTCCCTACATCCGTATGAAATGCATATGCATCATGTATCAAAGTTGAACCCATTCTTCCCGGCAAAAACGAATGCAAATCATCGGGGTAAATGATGGTAACTAAGACATATTTATCAGAATGCCTTTCGCACCTTCCATAGTCCTGTCGCACGTAAAATACTCGCGTATCAGTACTATTTCAAGACGGATTCAACATTGCCCCTTTGGGTCAGGCACAAAATTACCGTGGAGCCTACTCTATATCAATACCTATCAATAGGTATTATAGCTAACTTCACATGGCTGAGTATCCAATAAAGACCCAAAAACACAAATGAATTCGGTATCTACAGACTATAATTTATTCCTTAAGTTTTTTAACTCCTATTCCCAGTCCGGATTTAAGCATATTAACCCGGCTGACCCGCTGATGCTGGATCTTGAGGCAATGATGGAAAAGAACAACCAGTTTTTTTATGTCGCTGATCTGCTCCAGATACAAGTGCTGTATACCAGCAAGCGAAGTAAAGACATGATGGGAGTTGACCCGGCGATACTCAATCCTTATCACTTTTTTCAAGCCACCCACCCTGATGACCTCAGCAGGCTCAGCCTCGGACGGGCTCAGTTGTTTAAAATGGCAAATGATCTTTTTATGGCTCAAGAAGGCACAGCTCTGTTGTCGACCAATTTCAGGATCCGGAATGCTGAAGGCGCCTACGCCAATATACTTGTACAACTGTATTTGTTTTTTACGGAACTACCCTATAAAACAGTTTTTACCTTGAAAATCCATACCAATATTGATTGGTTTAAAAAACCGACCCATGGGTATCATTATTATTTAGGCAATGACCTGAGTTATTTCAAATATCCGGATGAGCAATTGCTGCTGACCGGAAGCATGTTATCTGATCGTGAGTTTGAAATCCTCCGATTGATTGAGAAAGGCTCCAGCAGCGAACAAATCGCTGATTACCTATTTATTAGCCTGCATACGGTAAATACTCACCGGAAAAATATACTCCGGAAAACTGGAAAAACCAATATTTCAGATGTGATCTATGATCTTCTCGAGAGCGGAGTGTTGTAAAGTATAACACCTATTTCACTATTTAATCCGGATGATCCGCAGGTAATCAAGCATCGCCGTATTGACCTCCCCGTTCATGTTTTGATTCCAATCTTCAGAAGTGATTTTTAAATGATTGTCCCCTGCATTGAGTTTCAACCCGTGGCTGTTTGAAAAGCCCCAGTCCGACCATTCGTCCTGCCCGCGCTGAGGAAATACCAGCACACCTGCATACACCCCATTCACAGATAGACTACGGATAGCACATTTATTGTCAGTATTCCACGGCCCGCTGCCATTGGAATAACGAACATCCATGAGATATTCACCGGCCTTTGCAACGGTGATCATTATTTCAATGGATTTATTTTTTATTGTTGAAATTTCTATAAATCCCTTCCCTGTAAAATTGGTATATGGCAGTCCCGAAGTCTCAAGCTTATCTTCAAATTGAAAGAGCATTTGATCTTTTGCAAACGTAATGGGCTCACTCGTGAAGGATTCAAAACCTTGTTCATCCATAGCACTGATTTTATATTCAGCGTAGGTTTCATCTGCCACATTGTAAGAGGTAGTAGTGGTATGTTCTTTAAATACACCATTTTTAAAAATATGATAAGCAGTGACACCTTCGATGGCTTTCCATGTCAATACATTACCTTCCTTTGCGACAAGTGGTGTTGGCAAACTAAAATGGTTCTGGACCAAATGAATACCCACTTCTTTAAACGGCTGATCTGATAATACTAATTCAATAGAATGTTTTCCTGTCAGGTCCACTGGAACGATACCTCCTTTCAATGCCTTTCCGTCCATCATCACACTCCTGAGTGTATTGCCATATCCACTGACTGTAATATCAAGCGTCGCCTGACGATACTTGAAATCTGTCAACGATCGCTGTCCATCATATGACTGAGGGATCACCGGATGAAAATGCAAACCATCCGTTTCGAAGGACATGCCCATAAAAACTCTGTATACCATCGCTAAATTTCCCGCCATACTCCATAGCATCCTGTCAGAATTGATTTCTGTACCAAGGAAATCCCCGGTCTGTGCCACCATGTTTTCATAATTGCTCAGAAAGAATGCACCTGCACGGTATATACTTGCCAGGCCGTGATTCAGTGCAGCCTCATTACCATTCTTCGCAGCAGCAAGGTTCCAATACGCTTGTACAAAAGGCCAGATCGCATTGTTGTGATAAGGTGGTATGCCGGGTATCTGCGGATAAATGCAGGTCACACCAAAATCTGTAACAGGTGATTTGGAAATAATGGTATCTGCAATGGCTTGATCCGCTACGCCAAATAAAACCGCCAAGGCTTCGCCAAGTGCTTCAAACCGAGGTGATACTGAAAGATTCGGACGGCCATATCTGTACTGTGCATAATATCCTTTGTCCTTCATCCACAAATACTTGTTGATGCCGGCTTTGATATCATCAGCCCGCTTACTATACACATTCCCTGATTCGCCCTTCAGCTTTGCCATCTCAGCCAATAACGTATTGGCCTGAAAATGCAAAACATTAGTCCCAAGGTTTTCAGAGACTGCGATATCCATATTGGACATCCATTTTGGATACGTCTGTTCACGCCAATCTAAAAAAGAAGATTCGCCTCTGTACAGTCCTGTTTCCGGATCGTGAAGTGTTTTATAATCATCCTCCAGCGAATTTTTTATAATGGGATATACTTCATCAAGCCAGGCCTGGTCACCTGTGACTTTGTAAATCTCCCATGCGGCAATCGCCCACACAACTCTGTCTGATGATACAGGCCATGCACCACCCGAACCTGTGTCTTGTACAATGCGGCCACGATTGACTTTTTTACGAAGGCTTATCTTTGCCACTTCTGGTTCGTGATAAGCAAAGGCCAGTATAATGCTGTAACTGATGTCCCTCGTCCATACCCCACCCCACTTGGATCCTGTCCTGAAGGTGCTATCCGCTTCGATATTCTTCGTGGCTTCTTCAACCGAAAGATTAAACAATGCATCCACAATAGGTTGATCAGATGTATACTTCGGGCGATTGGATATATCGACTGACAAATTCCATTCTTTATCCTGGTTGTCCTCTTCACGATACGGATTGAA
>JAGOIB010000060.1 GCA_017995875.1 Saprospiraceae bacterium | reverse complement strand
CCGTCAAAATGGCCATGTGCTTTTACAGCTTCCAATGCGATTTCGGTATCACTCAGATCAACATCTATATTCACTACACGTTTTCCTGTGATGGCTTCAATGCCATTGAGAACATCAAATGAAGAATTGATTCCATTGTCCAATGATACCACTTCGTAGCCTGATTCGATCAGGTCTACGATAGTATGGCTTCCTATATAGCCGCATCCGCCGGTGACGAGAATTCTTGCTGCGCTCAATTCTTTTGTTTAATGGTTAATGTGTAGTGGTTAATGTTTAATGTGTAGTAGATTATGATATGTAATGCTATGGATTGATTATAAATTATTGGTTGAAGCGTAAGCCAGGCACTCATAAATATCCTGGTCCTGCAAATAAGGATATGCCTTAAGAATGTCTTGATGAGATTGGCCAATTGCCAACAAGCCCAAAACCATTCCAACCGTTACTCGCATTCCCCTGATGCAAGGTTTACCTCCCATCACATTTACATCGTACGTTATTCTTTCAAATTTTTTCATGGGTTGTATCTTCGTTTTAATCCCTTTATATTATTAATAAAGGCTCGTGTAAGATAATAAATCAAACTGAATTCCAATCAAGAGATCATATGCAACACATTTACTTCAATTTATTTAACAATCGCTTGTCAAAAGGAAATGGAACATATCCAGAAATCATAATTTTAGAAAATTCAATATGAAACGGATTAAGTAAATAATTAAACTCATCTTGCGTCACTGCTGAAGGTACTTTTAGCATACAAGCTTTCCTTTCGTTGATAAATTGATCTCCGATTCGTTGAGTCTCCTTTAATGGGGGAAATTGATTCCAATCCGAAGGAAGTGTATCCATATCCACTTCAATGATAGATGTAATATCAGGAACATCAATAGTGACCATCATAAATCCTTCAGGCAGACTTCCTATGTTTAAGTGAACCACTACTTCTGTCATGGCCAAAGATCTATTAGCAGATGTATATATAATTTCAGTTCCAGTACTATTCCATCTCCCTCCTTGCGCGGAAGCGCCCTTACCACTTAATTTCTTTCCATGTATTGCTCTGGAAAGCCTGAACACTTCCATTATGCGAAGATTCCGTAATTGATCCTTGTTAATTCATTTACCAACAATTCCTGCCCATACGAATCTGCCAGAAGTGAGGATGGAATGACACTACCCAAAGCAAAATTCGGGGTCTCAAGCCACAACTTAAATTTTCCAGGATCACCGAATACTTCATTACCCAGAATAAAAATCTCTCCGAGTTCTAAAATTTTTTCGGATTGTATTGGTTTGAACAATTGTTTCTGGTCTTTATATCGCTGAAGGGAGCGAAGTGAAATGTTTAGAATGTCTGCCCAATCCTTATTTGTCAGGGAAGAGAGTTTTTGAATTTCCTCAAACAGTGCATACGTGATTCCCTTCTTGATAATCTTAACCATCAATAAACGGTCATTGACCGAATCTGCAAATGATGCAGCCATAGCGCCTTGTGGTTCCGCCACTGTACTTAAAGGGATTCCTATATCCGTTAAGTAACTCCTGAAGACTTTGTCAAGCTTACCCAGATGTGTATCGGTTGCCATTTTAGTTTTCCGGGGACCTGACTTCTTACCTCCAATGTTTTCTGCAGAAATACTCATGATCTTTTGATGTAAAATGATTGTGCCATTTGTCCAAAATTAAGCGACATTTTACTAAAAACAAACTTTTTCAGTCAAAAAGTTCACTTCTCATAAAAAAAGTACTGAACAACTATTGTAAATTGAACAGTGTTCAATATATTTGCAGTGTTAAACAACAAATGTCTGTTCAATATGGGTATTGCCGAAAGAAAAGAAAGGGAAAGAGAAGAAGTTAAAGACCTGATCCTCAATGCCGCCAGAGAAATCTTCCTCACAGAAGGGTACGAAAACACCAGCATTCGAAAGATTGCCACCAAGATCGAATACAGTCCAGGGACCATCTATCACCACTTTAAAGACAAGAATGAACTCCTCCTTGCCCTGCATGATAAAGCCTTCGAATGCAAGATCGAAGCGCTTTTCCTGTCTGTTCAGAACATCCCCGACCCCCTCGCCAGATTGCAGGCTACCGGACGACAATACATCCAATATGGCCTTGATAATCCCCAGGATTACGAGCTCATGTTTATCCTCTCCTGTACCATGGAAGCCCTCGCTGTAAAGGAAGAGTTCTGGCAGGACGGCGCTTCGGCGATCAATATGCTAAAGCAAAATATTCTGGAATGCATGGACGCCGGGTATTTCCGTAAAGACATCAACCCTGATGAAATCTCATTGATCCTCTGGAGCCAGGTCCATGGCCTCGTCTCCCTCTACAATAAAGAGCGTCTCAACATCTACTCGGTCGAAGACAAGCAGGCTTTAATGTTTCGCAGCTATGAAGTCTTTCTAAACATGATCCACAAAAGTCTTTCCTGATTTTAATCCACCGGAAACCACACCACATGAATCGCATCCTACTCTCTATCCTGATCCTTGCATCCGCTCAGTATACTCTTCGCGGACAGGCCATCCTCGATCAATATGTCAAACAAGCAATTGATCAAAATCTCTCTGTAGACGAGAAACAAGCTCTCGAACGAAAACAAGAATATGCTCTGGAACACGCCGGAAAACTCGGTGGGCCTGAAGTCAATTTCCTCACAACATATACCGTTGCATACAAAGGAAGAAACATAGAATTGCCTCTAGGTGATTTGTTAAATCCGGTATATGACGCCCTCAACGATATCACCGGCACGCAAAATTTTCCACCGGTAGCTAACCAGGAATTCAATTTTCTACCAAACAACTTTTACGATGCGCGTTTCCGTATCACGCAACCAATCCTTCAACCCGAAATCAAATACAACAAGCTGATAAAAAAAGAAGAAGTGACCCTCGCGGAATTGCAAACAGACGAAACCATCCGCGATCTGACCCAGCAGGTAAAAACTGCTTATATCCAATGGATGCGTGCCAGTGAATCCATCCTCATCATGGACCAGGGCCTTACCCTCCTGAATGAAAACAAGCGTATCACCGAAAGCCTGATCAAAAACGGACAAGCCATTCCTTCCGCATTGATGCGCATTCAATCCGATATCGAACACTTAAGCGCGCTTCGCCAAAAATCCATTTCCAATCAAATCAACGCTGCTTCTCATTTCAATTTTTTACTTAACCGTCCTGCAGGTACAGAAATATTGCCCGACGTGTTTAATGGTGTGCCGCCTATTCCAACACAATATGATCTATCCCGTCGTGAAGAATTACAACAAATTCAAACCGGCAAAAAAATCCAGGAACTCGCGCTTCAATTGGAAGAAAAACAACATGCTCCAACCCTCGGACTTCAACTAGATCTTGGATCTCAAGCCTTCGCAGCGGATTGGGGCGGATATGTACTCGGTGGTGTGCAACTTGAAATACCCATCTGGGACAATAAGAAAAGTCAGTTGAAACAAAAAGAATGGAAAGCGCAACTTGAAGCCACTGAAGCGAATTACGAATGGACCAAAAACGCTTTTGATGTACAGATGAATGCTGAAATTGAAAATCTCCGATCTGATATTGAATTATACAACAGCTTCACTGACCTGCTTGCTTCCAACCAACGCTTCTACGATGAGACTGTGCGCAGATACAAAGAAGGTCTGTCAAATTATATTGAATTGCTGGATGCCCGTACAGAAGTAACGAGCACTCAATTGGAACAAAATCTTGCAAAATATCAATCATGGCTTCGTCAGGTTAATATCGAACGAATGGCCGCCACCACATCTATCCAATAATCCACCACAAAATCTAATAGCATGACAAAGTATATCGGACTGATAATGTTCAGTCTCCTGCTCACCTTCATTTCCTGCGCCGATAGCGAAACAAAGGAGTCACCCTCTGCCGCAGTGGAAAGACCGCTCAATGTGTTTTATGTAAAAACAGCACCAATCTCAAAATCAGGTCTGGATGATGTCATTCACGTGACAGGCTTGATACAATCTGATACAGAAGCTAAGCCTTCTTTTAAAACAGGTGGTGTCATCGCACGTACGTATCTGGAAGAAGGTGACGTTGTCAAAAAAGGACAGTTGCTTGCCCAACTCAATATGACGGAGATAGAAGCACAGGCTACACAAGCAAAATTTGCAGTAGAAAAAGCCATGCGCGATCGTCAACGAGTCGAAAACCTATATCGTGATAGCATCGCTACACTCGAACAATATCAGAATGCGGGTACAGCTGTTGATATGGCCAATAAATCTCTGCAGATCGCAGAATTCAATGTAGCGTATTCGCAAATACATTCACCGATTGCAGGCAAGGTGATTAAAAAACTTATGCAGGAAGGTGAGATTACCGGCCCGGGTGTTCCAGTGTATTATATCATGGGTGTGCAACAAGCTGATTGGAAACTCATGGCAGGATTGACGGATAAAGAATGGGGCAGAATAAAAGTCGGTGAGAAAGCCAAAATCACAATTGATGCTTATCCAGGTTGGATGGTAGAAGGTAATGTAAAAAGACTAGCTGATGTAGCCAATCCATTGAGTGGAACTTTTGATGCTGAAATCAGTATCCCATCAAAAGACAAACGTATCGCTGCAGGCATGTTGGCACACATTGAAATCAATCCTGTCGTCAAGGGTGAATATGTCATGATCCCTGTTGAAGCATTGGTTTCTTCCAATGGACGCACCGGAATTGTATTTGTTCCAAAAGATGGGATCGCCCAAAAGAGAGTCATTATGATCCAGCAATTCCTGGGTGAACGTATAGCTGTCCAATCCGGCCTTGAAAATGAAACGGAAGTGATTACTGCCGGTAGTGGGTTTCTGGAGGACGGGGATAAAATCTCAATAGAGAAGTGAATTCAGATATGAATACATTTTTTCGATGAATGTGTTGCATAGAGCATAGGGCATAGAGCAGCATAGAGCATTAAGTAAAAAAGTAATTTATTATCGTAATACAACAAACAACGAATAGAGAAATTGAACATTGTTGGTAATGAAATACCAATGATAACTGGATCACTAGATCACCACATCACTCGATCACCAAATCTTTAGATCACCACATCACTCGGTAAATATGTCACTCACATCCTTCTCCGTAAAAAATTATCAATTCACCATCATCCTGTTTGTACTTGCACTGGTGATGGGGGCCAATGCGCTGATCAACATGCCACGTGGTGAAGATCCTCCGTTTGGCGCGCCGATATTTATAGTACTCGCAGTATATCCAGGTACAAGTCCTACGGATATGGAAGAGTTGGTTGCTGAACCCATCGAAGACGTGCTCTACAACCTGGATGACATCAAGAAGATGACGACCAACTGTAGTGATGGTCTCATGCTACTCAATCTTGAGTTTAATTATGGCGTCGATGTCGATGGTAAAAATAATGATGTCATCCGTGAGGTCAACAAGATCAGGTCTTCCTTGCCGGCAGGTATTGTGGTTCTGGATGTGATACGTGCAGCTTCGTCAGATGTTGCTATTCTACAGACAGCTCTTGTATCGTCCACCGCTTCAGCGAAAGAACTCAATGATAAAGCTGAAGAACTTGAGAAGCTTATCGAACGCATCAAGGATATCAAGTGGGTAGAGATCCAGGCTGAACCAACAGAAGAAATTGATATCGCGCTTCAACTTGACAAAATGGCAATGTATGGAATCGGCCTCAACCAGGTTTTCAATATCATTCAAGCCAACAATGTCAACATTCCTGGTGGTAGTGTAGACCTGGGCAAGAAACGATTTAATATCAAAACCAACAGTGAGCTGAGTTCACTGGATGATATACGAAGCATCGTTATCAAGACAACCCCGCAGGGAAATACTGTACATCTCGATGATATTGCACTCGTCCGAATGGACAAAGCTGAAGATACGCACATTGCCCGCTACAACGGCCAGCCGGCATTATGGGTCGTGACGGCCTTGAAGGACAGAAAAAACATTGTACAAAACAGGGCTGCCATTCAGAAGGTGCTTGACGAATTTGGACCAACGCTTCCTGACCATATCAAGATGGAGACCAGTTTCGACCAGGAAAAAAATGTGCGTCGAAGACTCTACGGACTTGGAATTGATTTTGCTATCGCGGTATCCCTTGTATTGTTGACGCTCCTTCCTTTGGGCTTTCGCGCTGCGCTGATCGTCATGATAAGTATTCCACTTTCTTTGGCGATTGGTTTGGTGTTTCTCAATTATACAGGATATACCTTAAATCAACTCAGTATTGTTGGGCTCGTTATTGCGCTCGGACTGTTGGTGGATGACTCGATTGTCATCATTGAAAATATCGAACGGTTTATGCGGATGGGGTATAAGCGAAAGGAAGCAGCCATTGTTGCTACCAAACAAATCGGTATTGCCGTGATCGGTTGTACGGCTACCCTGTTGCTTGCATTTCTTCCCCTTGTATTTCTTCCCGAAGGATCCGGTGAGTTTATCCGTCCATTGCCGATGGCCGTTTTGTTAACCATTATTGCATCATTACTTGTATCGCTCACTATCATTCCATTCCTCGCCAGTATATTATTGAAAAATCATGAGCGTTCTGATGGAAATATGTTTTTCAGGGCTTTCAAGAAATATGTCAATGCCCCATATCAGCGTATCCTCAATTGGTCACTGGCACATCCGATCATGGCATTGATCATGACAGCGGTGATTTTCTTCAGCAGTCTTGGCCTGATTCCTTTGATTGGTTTCAGTCTGTTTCCTGTTTCTGAAAAACCTATGTTCAATGTTGAAATCAACACACCACCTGGAACCAGTCTGAAAGAAACCAACCGTATTGCACGGATTGTAGAACAAGATCTCCTTCAGGTCCATGATGTGGAAAGCGTGAGTACCAATGTGGGTAAAGGAAATCCGCGTGTGTACTACAATGTATTTCAGCAGGACTTTACACCATATTTTGCTGAGCTGTTTGTGCAGACCAACCCTGATCTGGAAGTACCGGAGATCGTTGCCATGACGGATTCATTGCGACTGCGCTATAACAAGATTCCAGGAGCAAAAGTGGAAGTCAAACAATTCCAACAGGGTCCTCCTGTGCCTGCACCGATTGAATTTAGAATCCTGGGCAATAATCTTGACACACTTACGAAATACAGTTTTGTACTGGAAGATGTCATCAAGAAAACCGATGGTACATTATATGTGGGAAATCAACTTCGTCTGCCAAAGACAGACCTCAATGTCATCATCGATAAAGAAAAAGCAGGCATTCTGGGTGTATTACCGGCAGAGGTAGCCAGAACTGTTCGCCTGAGTATGGCTGGTCTACCCAATCAAACTATCCGCAATGCTGATGGCAACGAATATGAGATACACATGACCGTGCAGGATTTTGATCCTGACCGTGCGTTGGAAGTTTTCAAGAAAATGTACGTGACTTCATTGTCAGGCGCTTTGATTCCAATATCACAGATAGCTGAGATTGTCCCTGGTGAATCACCCAATGTAATCCGCCACTTCAACAAAGAACGCTATACCAATGTCACGAGCTTTGTGCAGACCGGATTTAATACCATTGCGATGTTTGATGAGATCGAAAAGAAACTGGAAGATGTCAAATTACCTTCCGGCTATCGCTTTGTCGCCGCAGGAGAAAAGGAAACCCGAGAGGAATCTTTTGGTGGTATGGGAAGTATCGTGTTGATCACCATCTTCGGATTGTTTGCCATCCTGGTGCTTGAGTTCAGGACGTTCAAGAGTACGTTGATTGTCTTGTCCGTTGTTCCGCTTGGCATTGTAGGTGCATTGGTGATCCTATTCCTTGGTGGTGAGACGCTTTCCTTTGTTGCCACGATCGGTATCATTGCCTTGATGGGGATAGAGATAAAAAACTCCATCCTGCTGGTGGACTATACCAATCAGCTTCGTGAAAATGGAATGGGATTAAAAGAAGCGGTATTGAATGGTGCGGAGACAAGGTTCCTTCCGATCCTGTTAACATCTATGACTGCCATTGGAGGTATGATTCCGCTTGTACTTGAAAAATCTCCATTGATCTCTCCGCTTGCGTTAGTATTGATTGGTGGATTGATCAGTTCTACATTATTGAGTCGGATTGTGACGCCGTTGTTGTATATGTTGATTCCTCCGGCCGTGACATTGAAAAGCATAGAGCATGCTTCGACTCCGCTCAGCACAGGTAGTGCATAGGGCATAGAGCAGTTTTTTACATGGCGGTCTGAGGACCGCCTTTTGATGATTTTTCAATAGACACAGTTTTGAATTTTACTTGCCAGTCTGGAGACTGTCTTTCGATGATACTTCTATAGAAACAGCTTTACTATATTGGGTTGAAGTTCAGAAACTTCAACCAGCGAGGGAAATTTAAACTGCGTCTCTGCGCGAGATTAAAACCGCATCTCTGCGCGAAATAAAACTGCGACTTTGCGGCTTTGCGCGAGATTAAAAACCGCAGCACTACACTATGGGCGAAATAAAACATACGCCTCTGCATCTCCCTTTTCAAATGGAACCTCATCTGGCATTCAGCATTATCATCAGATGATGACGTAGATCATTTGTAATGCTGTGCATGATCATTTCGTTGGCATTAAAAGACCTCCAATTTTACAATACCAACGAAATGCAAAGTCAGATGAAGAAGCTACTTATTTTAGGGGCTGGCATGGCCGGTACCCTCATGGCCAATAAACTTTTCCGACAACTGGATAAAAACGAGTGGGAAATTACACTTGTTGATAAAGATGAGAACCATTATTATCAACCCGGGTTCCTGTTTATTCCATTTGGAATATATGAACCGGAAGACGTTGTAAAACCCAAAAAGGAATTCATCCCCAATGGTGTCCATTTCATTCTAAAGGAAATTGAAAAAGTAATTCCTGAAAACAACAACGTCCATCTCCGTGACGGGCAAGTTCTAGATTATGATATTCTGGTGATTGCCACCGGTACAGTGCCTGTTCCTGAAGAAACCGAAGGGCTTAAGGGTGATCTGTGGTATAAGGACATTTTTGATTTCTATACCTATGAAGGAACCACGCGCCTGGCTAAGAAGCTAGCCAACTGGGAAGGTGGTAAGCTTGTTATCAATCTGGCTGAAACCTTAATCAAATGTCCTGTTGCACCACTGGAATTCACGTTCCTTGCAGATGCTTTTTTTACTGAAAAAGGAATCCGCGATAAAGTAGACATCTACTATGTAACACCTCTCGCCGGTGCTTTTACAAAACCAAAAGCCACCGCAATGTTAAACCAGCTATTGGAAGAAAAGAATATCAATGTTATTCCGGACTTCTACCTGCAGCGTGTAGACAATGACCGCAAGGTGTTGGTATCCTATGATGAAAAAGAAGTACCATTCGACTTACTGGTATCTGTTCCTGTCAACAAGGGAGACCAGATGGTAGAAGAAAGCAACATGGGAGATGAAGACGGTTTGAATTTTATCCCAACTGACAAAAATACCCTTCAATCCAAAGCTCACGAAAATATATTTGTGATTGGTGATGCCACGAATGTGCCTGCTTCCAAAGCAGGATCTGTGGCGCACTTTGAAGCAGAGATCCTCACCGAAAATATCTTAAACTATATCCAGGGCGAACCTTTCGAAGCAAGTTTCGACGGCCATTCCAATTGCTTTATAGAAACAGGCTATGGAAAGGCTACACTGATCGATTTCAATTATACCACAGAACCCTTGCCCGGAAAATTTCCCTTCGCGGTCGTGGGCCCAATGGACTTATTGAAAGTGACACGCACTAATCATCTGGGTAAACTTGCCTTCAAATGGGTATACTGGCATATGTTGCTCACAGGTAAAAAACTTCCAGTGTCCACACACATGTCTATGGCTGGAAAACTAGTTGAAAATTAATTTATAAACCTTAACCACTTATCAAATGGAAAATGCAGTATTAGGCTTAGCCGACGTTGAAGTAAACGCCGAAGGTTACTTTAAAAACATGAATGACTGGTCTCCTGAACTTGCCTATGAGATGGCAGCGAAAGAGAATATACAGTTAACCGATAAACATTTTGAAGTATTGGACTGGTTGCGTGCCAAACAAGCAGAGGGTGTTGCACTCAGCATACGTAAAATCGGTAACTCAGGTATCGTGGACATCAAGCAGTTTTATGGCTTGTTTCCTGGAGGTCCTTTAAAAATCTCCAGTAAAATTGCCGGGATTCCAAAACCTGTAAGTTGTATCTAAAACATCACCTAATAAAATAAAAACATCATGCAAGAAGTACTCAATATACCGACCACCAAAGTCGCTGGCGTGCCGGTGAAAGAAGATAAAGGCAAATTAAAAAAAGTATTGATCATCTGCTCTAAAGGCAAATTAGAAGATGTGTATGCTGCACTGGTGATGGCCAATGGCGCATTGATGGAAGGCATTGAAGCAAAAATGTTCTTTACTTTTTTTGGCCTTGAAGCAATAACCAAAAAACACGCTGATCACCTGCATACTGCCACAGTAGGTAACCCTGCTTTTATGCCAGGTATGCCCACGATGGTAACCGGCCTTCCTGGTTTTGAAGCTTTTGCTTCCTACATGATGAAAAGAGAAATGGATAAACTGGACATGCCTCATGTTAAAGAGTTTCTGCAAATGATTGAAGCCAGTGGTGGCGAGATTTTTGCCTGCAAGCTCGCTACTGATATGTTCCATTTGAAAAAAGAAGATCTGGTGGACGAAGTGAAAGGAATAATCACGGTAGGTGATATGTATGCGCTAGCCGAAGGCGAAGGCACACAGATTATTTTTATCTGATTTCATTTCGTTTGGTAAGGGCCGCCTGTGTGCATACATTGGCGGCCTTTAGTTTGGGGCAAAGGGCATAGAGCGTAGGGCAGAGAGCATAGAGTAAGTGGAAGGGGCAAGGAGTACAGGAAAAATAAAACTGCGTCTCCCGCTACAAATGTTATTTCATTTGGCGGGATCTTCGATCTGCGCCTTTGCGCGAGATTAAAACTGCAGCTCTGTTCGATTATTCAATAGACACAGTTTTGAATATTACATGACGGTCTGGAGACCGTCCTTCAATCTCATTTCAATAGATACAGTCTTCCAATATTAGGTTGAAGTTTAGAAACTTCAACCAACGATTTTATAATACATCTGCGTAATCTGCGTTCAAAAAAGCCAAATAGTGTGGGGATCGCAGATGACGCAGAATTATTTTAAAAGCTTGAAAGCATGTCTCCATTGCCCACGGTTAATGCCCGGTATGCACCAGAGCATACACAGTGGTTCAATTGCCCGCGCTGCTTCCACCTTGCCCATATCCTCTGTTTCCCATCCAATCTCTGTAAGTAATTTGGTCGTAACTTCCTTGGCCTCTTCATTGTTGCCACAAATAAACATGGTTGGTTTCTCGCCGCCGAAATCAGGATCCACCATCAATGCATTTCCAACTATAGAAAAACATTTCACAAAATGAGTTTCAGGGGCTAATGCCTGCAATCGCTCCATAAGACTGTCATGCAGTGTTGTGAAAAAAGGAATAACACCATTCGTTGGTGGCCCTTCAGCGATAGGATTTGTTGCATCCAGAATGATTTTTCCTGCGATACGACCTATTCCCGCTTTCGTTATTGCCTCCTCTGCAAATCTTCCCTTGACAGCAAGGATCAGCAAGTCTGAAAAATCAGCTGTTTCTTCAAATGTTCCAATAGACACCTGCCCATGTGTCTTTTGGGTGATGTCTTCATGTTTGCTTGCATCATTGGTCCCCAGCATAATCTGATAGCCGTGACGGTGCAATCCATTGGCCAGCGCAATGCCTACCATGCCTGAGCCGATAATCCCGATTTTCTTATCCATGTTGCATGTTGATTTATTCGTGAAAGGATGTAACAAGAATTATGTGAGACGGTTTAATAAAACAGTAATTATGAAACTCTTTTTACATCAACAATATATTTTCCTGCAAAATATTCTTCTCTGAAATACTTATTGACAGGAGTACAGACCACACTATACCTTGGAGGTAATTCCTTCCTGATCTCTGCGGGATCCCCGCCTTTTAAAAATATCCACCTTTGTGATGGAACCAGATGACCGGTCCATGCGACCATCTGTGGCAGCGTACTCACCGCCCTGCTGGTCACAATATCAAACTCCCCTCTGTGTTCCTCAAGTCTTGCATGTACTCCCTTTATATTTTCCAATCCAATTCCTGCAGCTACTTCCTCAGCTACATGTATTTTCTTGGCAGTAGCATCCAGTAGTGTAAACAT
>JAGOIB010000191.1 GCA_017995875.1 Saprospiraceae bacterium | reverse complement strand
AAGCTGACTTCATCCACTGCTACGAAATCCTTGTAACGTTTGGTTACTTTATCGAGGGTGAGTATGGCCATATGGGGGATAAAGATGAGAAAAATTAGCTATCAGCCGTCAGCTATCAGCTGTCAGTCTGTCGGGTAGGCAGTTATAGGTATCGACAGCTTCTACTGGAGGACACAGCGTTTAGAGAGTTTAATCATGACGCCTTTGGCGTCATTTGTTTAGAGCGTTTAGTTTACCAATGCACAAAGTCTACTAATTATTACAGCACACCCAAACTCTTACTCACACCTCTCACGTTCTCACGCTCTTACGTTCTCACGACTACTCGGGTGCCAGTTTGATACGTAATCCATTGATGCGATCATCGACGCGGATCTGACAGCAGAGGCGGCTATTGTCCTCAGTGGAAAAAAGCTTGTCAAGCATTTCTTCTTCCTCATCAGACTTGTCGCTAAGGTGGTGGTTGCTGAGGACATAGACGTGACAACTGCCGCAAAGGGCCATGCCTCCACATGTACCAAGGATGGGGAGCTCTGATGCTTTACATGCTTCCATGACATTGAGGCCAATGTCCGAGGGGATTTCGAGGTGATGTATCTGGTCGTCACGATCGAGAACTTCGATCTGTACTAATCCTGTTTCCTGTGCTTCTTCCAATCGGTACTGCTATTGAAGGGGTAAAAATAGGGATAACCTCACGATTTGGTCGACAGATCATGATTGTGGGCACAGTGTTGAATTAACAATTATTGAAGGAATTGTTGAAAACCCCTTAATTTAGGTTGCAGAACCGGTGCGCTCACCAGGCGAACGGTCAGATTGAATCACCAGGTTGAAAACAAATCCATGCTTGCAAAAACACATGCGGCAGCAGTCCACGGTGTGGACGCCCGCTTTCTGAAGGCAGAGGTTGTCGCAGATTGCGATATCCTTCAAATTATTGCTTTATGACGAAGAATCTCATACCGCAGGAAAGAATTCAGAACTCAATACTCCATATCAGAGGGCAAAAAGTAATGCTTGATCGTGATCTTGCTGAATTATATGGAGTAGAGACCAGACGTCTTAATGAACAAGTCAAAAGAAATATTGACCGATTCCCCTCTGATTTCATGTTTAAACTCTCCAAAGAAGAGAAAGATGAGGTGGTCGCAAGTTGCGACCACCTTGAATCATTAAAATTTTCCAGGACAAACCCTTATGCTTTCACCGAACATGGCGTTGTTATGCTTGCATCCATCTTAAATACACCGATGGCGATTCAAACAAGCATCCTGGTTGTCAGAGTTTTCAATCAACTTAGAAAAATATTGGCAACACATGAAGAATTGGTACAAAAAATAAATCAATTGGAGCAACAGTACGATGCTAATTTCAGCATCGTATTTGAAGCATTAAAACAATTAATCGATGAACCTACACCTCCAAGGAGGCAGATAGGATTTATCAAAAAGAGCGAAGAAGAAGAACTGTAATTATTACCATTAAATGGTTGAAATTTCGTTACATAATTTGGAATTGTGTGATGTTAATATCAATCAATTTGAATAGAATCATTCTATTACCAGGTAGAATGGATTCATATTGATCACTTAGTTGAAAACAAATCCATGCTTGCAAAAACACATGCAGCAGCAGTCCACGGCGTGGACGCGCGCACTATTGAAGTAGAGGTCAACTCCGGAGGAGAGGTGGCCCAGGGTCAACCAATGTATTTTCTTGTTGGCTTGCCAGACAATGCGATCCGGGAAGGGTGGCAACGAATGGAAGCTGCCATAAAGAATATCGGGTATCGATTACCGAGATGCAGGATTGTCGCCAATCTTGCGCCTGCGGATATCCGAAAAGAAGGGTCTTCCTATGATCTGCCGATCGCAACAGCCATTGCGGCTAGTACGGGTATGATTTCGGATGAAAAGATTCACAAGTATATGCTGGTGGGAGAACTGTCGCTTGATGGTTCTATCCGACCGGTGAAAGGTGTCTTGCCGATTGCTATCCAGGCGCGAAAACAAAAATTTGAAGGGCTGATTGTTGCCGAAGCAAATGCGAAAGAAGCCGCCATTGTCAATCAATTGAATGTATACGGTGTGAAAAATCTGACGGAGGTCTTTGACTTTTTCAATGAGACCAGACAACTGACGCCTTATGTGTATGATACGCGGGAGGCGTTTGCTCAGGCGCAGGATAAATATGCGTTTGATTTTTCGGATGTGAAGGGACAGCAGAACATAAAGCGTGCTCTGGAGATTGCAGCAGCAGGTGGGCACAATGTGATATTGATTGGTCCGCCTGGTGCAGGAAAAACGATGCTTGCGAAAAGATTGCCGACGATACTTCCACCATTGATGCTCAATGAAGCGCTGGAGACAACAAAGATTTATTCTGTGGCAGGCAAACTTCCAAAGGAGTCATCATTAATCACTAACCGGCCATTTCGCTCACCGCATCATACCATTAGTGATGTTGCGCTGGTGGGTGGCGGATCGAGTCCCAATCCAGGTGAAATTTCATTAGCACACAATGGTGTATTATTCCTGGATGAGTTGCCTGAATTCAAACGATCAGTGCTTGAAGTATTGAGGCAGCCAATGGAGGATCATAAAGTGACGATCTCCCGTGCAAAGATTGCTGTAGACTATCCGGCCAATTTTATGTTGATCGCTAGTATGAATCCATGTCCTTGCGGCTATTACAATCATCCTGAAAAAGAATGCGTGTGTGGACCGGGTATCGTTAAAAAATATCTAAATAAAATTTCCGGACCGTTGCTGGATCGAATTGATTTACATGTGGAGGTGACACCTGTTTCGATAGATGAGTTGTCGAGAAATGAAATAGAATCTGAAAAGAGTTTTGACATAAGAGAACGTGTCATACGTGCGCGACAAATACAGGAATTACGTTTTTCTGATTTGTCTGGTGTACATAGCAATACGCTGATGCCGAGTCATCTTGTAAGAGAGATATGCATTATTGATCCATCAGGGACTGCCTTATTAAAAACGGCGATGAAAAAATTGCAATTATCGGCAAGAGCGTATGATCGTATTCTCAAAGTATCGAGGACGATTGCTGATCTGGCGGAGAGTAAGACGATTGAGATACCGCATTTGGCGGAGGCGATACATTTCAGATCGCTGGATCGGGAAGAATGGGCAGGGTAAGTGAAGAATGAAGAGTGAAAAATGAAAAATGAAAAATAACTATTAAGAAAAGTTGAATAACTAATTGCCAAAACTTTATGGTACGTGTTAAGCCAGTTCCATGGCCAGTTGCATAATATCACTTCCTGCATATTCGCGATCG
>JAGOIB010000003.1:25706-46043 GCA_017995875.1 Saprospiraceae bacterium | reverse complement strand
CCCATTTACCTGCTTCCCTGCTTGCTTTATGAGCAGCATCGTATTGACCTGATGTCCAAAATGTATCGACTTTGGTGGCATTGATGATGCCGATGATGCCAAAAGGCAGACAACATAAAATGGTCACCAGAATAGATTCTACAAGCCAGTTTTTAGGCCTGGTCTCTGCAACAGGTGGCATATAAGGAACATTGGCAGGTAGCTGAAAATCAGTTGCGGATGAAAACAAGGATTGTAGATCCGAAAGGTTCCTTGCCGGCACCCAATCGACTAATCCTTCTTTCCACACAAGGGTTTCAGCTGTTATATCCTTGCTCTTCAACTCTTCCATGGTATATGGGCCAAATCGTTCCTTACCATCGGTGTAATAATATTGAGACATAGTTGTTTGGTTTGGCAACCAATGTACTAACAAAATTGAAAAACTAAAAACCTTCCATTTATCACCATAATGGCGCATTGCTTTTATATACAGAAACTTAAAGTCAGCATTAGGTAGAAAACATCGATTTTAAAAGCTATATTAGCTTTTACATTGACATTGAATTCCAATTCCTACATAGATCGCGCCGTGATCACCCTGGTTTAACCCAGTATAATGAATGCCTACTTCTGTCTTGTGGCCGCTTGAGTTTCCTGTTTAAACCTACTTCAAATGAAAATCTCTTTGTACACGATTGTCATGCAATCCCTAATCCTCTGCATCCTGGCACTGGCACCTGTGACTACAATTATAGGCCAGGATTTCCAGCGTGCATATGGCACCACCTTCAATAACGCCTTCTCAAAAG
This sequence comes from Saprospiraceae bacterium, assembly GCA_017995875.1. The sequence goes on along the minus strand of JAGOIB010000003.1, from coordinate 45,252 downwards.
TTATTCAGGATGGATCCAACTATTATGTACTGGGACAGGATGAATCATCTGGTGGAGCTTTGCTCAGAGCAACTGTCACACGCCTTGACGCCACTGGTCAACATCTTTGGACCTTAAGCCTTAATACACCTTCAGTCTGGAATGATGGTGTGATAACTCCTACCGGTGATTTGTTAGTGGTTGGGGCTACATTGCCTTTTGATGCTACCAATAAGAGCTTAATAGGGTTGGTCACTCCTTCAGGAGGAGGTAATTTCACATGGGTGCGCTCCTATGATGTCGCTGGCAGAGAAAATTTATCCAAAGTCGTTCGTAACCCTGTCCCACAAAACGCTTCATTTCCATATTACATTCTTGGCAGCCAGTGGGACCCTACAAATGGAAGTGCCATCTGGGATGATATCATATTGTTGAATATTGATGCCGGAGGTACATTTAATTGGAAGAAAATATTTAATGGAACGGATGATGATGAGTTCAGTCGGGACCTTGAAGCAACATCAAATGGTGATTTGATACTTGCCGGCAATCTTGGTTCTCAGGGCGTATTTATCCGCACGGATAACGCAGGCACTTTTATCACTGCAGGTACTCCTTCCGGCATTTCATTCTCCTATGCTGATGTAGCACAGGAAAGTGGAGGTGGTTTTTATGCTGTTGGATCCACTTTCCCTGCCTTCCAGGCGCACATCATGAAATATGACAACAATACCTTTCCCGTTTGGGAAGCCACTATAGCAGGTCTGACAGGTATTCGTCAGGTCTGGGAAGAAAGCAGTAACAATAGCATTTATGTTACAGGCACAGGTTTATTTAATGGCAAGAGTCGTGGTGTATTGTTACGATTGACAGATGCAGGAAATCAGCCAACCTTACAGTGGGTCAAATTTCTGGACAATGGTGAGACTTCATATCAGGGAGGATCTACAACTCTGCTTTCTTCCAATCAAATATCCTTTGTGGATGGGAGGATTCCATCTTCCGGTGGCTTTGGGTTACTATGTGCATTTATGTCTGTAAGCAATATTGACTTGGCCACGTGTATGACCTCTGAAGATTTTGTAGACATTTCCACAGTCTCTTATCTATACAATGGCCCTAACATTCCGCCTATAGAATTTTATGATTTTCCTACAGGTACAGATCTTGTCAGTTCCGCACTCAATTGGCAGCAGCAGGATATATGTAGTAATGATCCATGTCAGGCTGACTTTATCATTACACCTCTTGATGCTTGCGGCCATATCCAGGTTACCAATACAAGTACAGGCGCATTGCCTTTGACATACAGTTGGTGCAATGGTTCTAGCACCGAGGACCTTGATGTTCAGTTGCCTTGCGGACTCCATACCTTTTGCCTGACCATCACAGATGCGAATGGATGTATCTCAAGCTATATGGAAGATGTAACTGTAACCGATAATGTACCTCCGACAGCAATATGCGCTCTTCCGGTTGGCGTTACACTTGACACCAATTGTATGTATACAGTGACACCAGAACAAATTGATGGTGGCTCATTTGACAATTGTCAGATTCAATCCTTAAGTGTTAGTCCGGCAGTACTCACAGGCTGTGGCATATTTCCAATAACCTTGACAGTGACAGATTGGTGTGGGAACACAAGCACTTGTACCACAGACATACAGACAGGTGAAGATGTTCCACCTGTTATCACATGTCCTCAAAATGTGACTGTAATTTCTAATACTCCTCTTTTTTGTTCAATGATAGTAAATGGGCTCTCCCTTCTGTCAGCGACTGACAACTGTAGTACACCTTCCGTTGATTACGCTGTAACGGGAGCCACTACTAATTTTGGCCAAAATGATGCCAGTGGATTGACATACAATCAAGGTGTTTCAACGATTACGTACACCGCAACAGATGATTGCGGGAATACAGCAACATGTTCATTTACGGTGACAGTTTTATGCCCAAATCAAGATTTATTATTTAAATGCGGAATGGCTGTCGTGACTTGTTTTTCAGGCTATGTTCCGAATAGTCCAACATTAGCCCAGCCCAATGGACCTGTTTTGGCACTTGTTGATATTCGAAACCATTCCACTGCCCCTCTGGGGATCAACTGGTATGCGGTTTCTTCTTCGCCTACAGGCGTAGTTCACTTGCCTAACTGGGAGTCGAAAGATATGGGGCAGATCTTTGGAGTAACAATTGATGATTTCTACAATGTATATACCTCATCCACTACGATGTATGGCAGATATTTGCCGTCTACCCTTACCAATGCCGTTTATGGAAATGTTTACAAGATTGATGCCGTTACAGGTATACCAACAGTTTTTGCTACCCTACCACAAAATTTCTCAAATCCAGCAGGTTTAGGGGATGTTTGGTTTGATGACCAGAGCAGTACCAAGCAAATCTATGTTTCTAATTTCTTTGATGGCCTGATTTACCGGTATAATGCAGTGACCGGAGTTCCATTAGGTAATCCCTACAATTTTCCGGGTACAAGTCTTGGCACACCAACTCCTGGATTTGTCCCACTAGGTGATCGTGTGTGGGCTGTCGCCACGCATAATGGCCGACTTTATTTTTCGGTTTGGAACGAAGACAGGAGCAGACCACAACCAACCATTTCTAACCAGATATGGTCGGTTCAATTGGATGGTTCGGGTGCGCCAATAATTGCTACAGAGATTTTGGAAAAAAATATGCCTAACCTGGTTACCGTTTTATCATCAGGTGGTTCTTTTGTAAATAATTATAGCAGCCCTGTATCTGATATCAGTTTTTCCGAAAATGGCACTATGTTAATTTCGGAACGTTCGATGGACAATGATTTTGGTAATGCTCAAATCAATCCCGGCAATCAGGCACATCAATCACGCATCATTGAACTCTCAGGCCCGGGTTGGGCAACAGAAAAATTATTCTTTGTAGGAAATACAAATTCACTCGCCAATTCAGCAGGCGGTATTGACTATGGTTATGAAAGTTTCGATCCGGCCATTTCTCCCACACCTTTGCTTTGCGATAGCATTATATGGGGAACTGGTGATGCATTGAGATATACAGGCTTCAATGCATTGACCGATGCCTCTCAACCGTTAGGTTGTAGTGGTGGTATTAATGATAAGGTATATGGTTTGACCGGAATTCCACAAACCGGCAATTCCAATCTGCCTTCCCCACCCGCAACGTACGTAAAAAATTCAAGCATCTATATTGACCTTGACAATCAGATTTGCAATGCTGATAAAGCGCAGATCGGCGATGTAGATGTCTTCAAAAACTGCATCATATGCCCCTCTTCTCCTTCTATACATTGCGATTCTTTGATGGTCATGGCAGACGCAGTCCCATCGATGAACGACTCTTTATGTTGTTATTCAATTGATTTCAAAAATCTTACCGGTACTATCACACAAATTTGCGCTACGCTGACCACGCCCGGATGGATCTTCAACACAGCTAACTTACAATTAGCCAATGGCTATACGTGGAACGCCATCGGCACAAACCAATTGTGCATTGGTCATCCGGGTGGCATACCTCCTGGAAACTTAAACGACATATTGACCTTTTGCCTTGCGGAGACAACGCCAAATGCAGCATCACCACAACAAATCATTTTTGACTGGTTTACACCTGGTGCTGTTGCATGCAAGGATACGATCTATACAGAATGTGATCCTCCGGCGCATATGGACACCTGTCTGGTGCTATCCAATCTGCATGCAGAATGCTCCGGTGAAAATGATCTCGAATACTGTGTCACATTTACAGTAACCAATCCAAATAGTACAGATGCCTATTCACTTATTTTAAATAATCTTCCTCCGGGCCTTGCATTTGGAGATTGCGGTTGCGGTGGCTCTCCTTATGGCGTCGGTGGATATCAGTTCAGCGGATTTCCATTGATTCCTGCAAATACGACACAGAACTTATGTGTGAAAATTTTCTCTACCGCCCCGATTCTTTCACCAACCACTATTTGCTTCAACGCATCGTTTGAATTTGGCGCAGATTGTTGTTCGTCAACAAAGGATTGGTGCGTAGAATTGAAACCTTGTTGTGACCCATGTGAATCAACTTTTGTAGAAGTTCATGATCTCGACAGTTGCTGTTATGCACTTGATTTTCATTACGATTGTGATTTCGCTTATTTCAGTCATATTGATATTGACATTCTCACACCAGGTGTTTCATTCGGTTCGCATGCGAATGATCCTTCCTGGGTCCTCTGCACAACACCAACGTTAGACCATGTTTGTATAAAACCCTTTACTGGAGCTATTCCTTCCGGAACCTACAATAACCTCTTTAGTTTCTGTCTGACCGATATCAACCAGCCTTCCGAAATTCCGCAGCAGGTTCAAATAACCTATTGGACCACGGGCAGCGACGGCAGGGATAGCATCGCTTGTGACACCATCCTCGAGTTTAACTGCGATTACAAATCAGACACTTGCGTCTTTGTGACCAATGAACAAATTGAATGCATTGCGGATAGTATGAAGTATTTGATTACAGTGACGGTTCAGAATCTGTCTGTCCCGAACTTCACTGCATACAATCTGGCAATGATTGGTCCTGGCCTTTCGCCTAATCCAATTCCACTGGTGCCACCATTACCAAATGACGGCTCTACACGCACCGTAACTTTCTGCTACACGCCCAATCCATGGCCGGATGCAGATGGCCAATTAGTTCTAATCTATCGTTTAAAATCCCTTGCAGGCGATACTTGTTGTAACGGCAACCAATCATTTATTGATACACTTTTATTACCTCCTTGTATTGATTCCTGCGTATGTGGCACGTTCTCCGATATGGCCATCCGTTTCGAGCGTGGCCCTGGAGAGCCGCTCATCTGTGGCGGACCTCCCGTTCAAATAAGTTGCCCACCACCAGGCTACACCTATACAGTTAGTGGAAAATTTGAATGCCAGGGTAGTGGTTGTCCGGATGAAGCTCCATTCGATTCTCATTTGCAACTTCCGGACGGCACCATCATTACGTTACCAGGCCAGGTGGCCAACCCATATTTTGGAATCCCGATTTCAAATTTGGATTTGCAACAAACGGGTGTTTACACCTTGACGCTAACAGGACATTGTGGGTCTCAGGTTTGTACGTGTGTAATCAGATTTATAGTTGATCCTCCATGTTCTGATCTCTGTCCTTGCAACATTGCAGATATTCAGGCTTTCAGTGCAGCTGTCAATCAGGGATTCTCACAAGTCCTTTCAAACAAATCATGCAAAGCTTGCTTTACGCCAATAGCTTTGAGTGAATGTGAAACTGTAAACTGGTATCTCACGAATACCGGTGGATCACCTATCGGTACGAGTAGCGGTAATAATACATTTTGCTATACGTTCTCTGGATCGGGTACATATACTGTCATTATGGTCGTGACAAGGTTAAAACCAGATGGGACCCAATGTGAAACCTTTACAAAATCACAAACTGTTACGGTGACCTGTTTGATTTGGGCTGAATGCAGTGATTCTGTTTTCGACAATCCAACATTTAGCGAAGGTTCAGTAGCAGGCGGTTTGAATTCAGGTGGACATACGAACAATTGGAAAGCAAATTCCGGAAATCCTAAATTAGGCGAATCTCAAATCGGTATTTTTGACAACTGGACAATAGAGCTATCTGGAAACCTCGACACAGCTGATGTTTTGACCAGAATAGAAGGCATTTGTCTTGATAAGGGAAAAGGGACCCTTAGAACCAGTGTAAGAGGATCAAAGTCAAATACGGATGACAGGCTATACCCCGCAACCTTGAAATTTTATCTTGGTTCGAAGGAAACATTTGTTTTCCAGCAAAATGAGTGCGATGGAATAGACTGTTTTGAAATTGGATCTATCACATTACCAGCAATAGATTCAGGGGAATGGCTTAATCTGGAAATACCCTATGACCTGAGTAATTGGGACGCATTTGATGCCTGCGGTGGTGTTTTGGTGCGTCCATATATCTTTGTCACCAACCCATTGAGTAGTAATCAAGGTGGCGCCGATACCTATTCATATGCCCTACTGGATAATTTCTGCTTTGACGGACTAATCGTAGCTGTAGAGGAACCAGGACAACAACAGGAGATAAATATCTATCCTAATCCTAACTCTGGTGAATTCACAGTGGCGATGACCGAACCTTCCACACAAGGAATGTCACTCCGTGTTATCAGTCTCACAGGTCAGCTATTGATGGAAAAGAAAACAGATGTTGGCCATACCCTTCAAAACATTAATGTCAGCTTTCTGAACCAGGGAATGTACTTTATTCAACTTGTTTTAGATAACCGTGTGCTGTTTGTTGAGAAGTTTGTCAAACAGTAATTAAATAAAATAAAAGGCCGGTGATCCAGACATGAATCACCGGCTTTTTTTAACCCAAATTACTGTTGGTCCAAAACAGATTACCGATTACCGATTACTGAAGACTGATAACTTATAACTGAAGACTGCTGACTGAATACAGCGGACTGCTAACTGAAGACTGAAAATTAATTATCACTCTTCACTTTTCACTCTTCATTCTTCACTCAACAAATCCGGTCTTCTCTCCGTCGTCCGCTCTATCGATTGCTGATACCGCCATTCATCGATCTTTGCCTCATGACCACTGAGGAGTATGTCCGGAACTTTCATTCCTTCCCAATCCGCAGGTCGTGTATATACAGGTGGGGCAAGTAAATTATCCTGGAAGGAATCGGTCAATGCGGAAGAACCATCATTAAGTACACCTGGAATCAACCGACCAATGGCGTCCACCAAAACCGCAGCTGCAAGTTCTCCCCCACTCAACACATAATCCCCAATGGATATCTCCATGGTGACAAACTTCTCTCTGATCCGCTGATCAATGCCCTTGTAATGGCCACATAGCAATAACAACCTGGACTTGAGTGATAACTGATTTGCAATTGACTGATTAAGTGTAGTTCCATCAGGCGTCAGATAGATGATCTCATCGTATGGCCCTTCTGATTGAAGTTCTCTGATAGCATCTGCAATAGGCTGAGCCATCAGGACCATACCCGCGCCACCACCAAATGCAGTATCATCGATTTGCTTGTATTTACCGAAACCGTAAAGCCTCAGGTCCACAACGCGGACTTTGAGCAGATTTCTGTCTGCTGCACGTTGCAATATGGAATGGGAGAATGGACCTTCCAGGAGCCCGGGGACTACAGCAAGGATGTCAATCTCCAACATCACATGTATGTTTTAGATGAATTATTGAATCTCTAACAACTCGATATCAAAGATCAAGGTAGAAAATGGCTTGATCAAAGCACCTGCACCCCGCTCACCATAAGCAAGTTGGTAAGGAATGTAAACCCTCCATTTTGATCCGACTGGCATCAGTTGCAACACTTCGGTCCATCCTGGAATTACACCGTTGAGTGGAAATGCAATAGGTTCACCACGATCCACTGAACTATCGAATTTAGTTCCGTCAATCAATGTGCCATGATAATGAACGAGTACCTTATCTGTTGCTTTAGGCTTGGCGCCGTCTCCTGTCTTCAGGATTTCATACTGAAGTCCATCCGCAAGGGTGACTACACCCGGGCGTAATTTATTTTCTGCGAGAAATTTCTCACCAGCTTCTTTAATTGGTGCATTTTGCATCATTTGTTTTTTGGTTGCGCTCGCCTGCACATTTTTTCCACATTCTTCGAGTGGAATCAGTGAAGGTTCGCCTTTCATAGATGTTTTCAATCCCATGGCGACTAACTCCGGATTGAGATCAGCAAATCCCTGCTGACGTAAATTTTCGGCAATCAATACCCCCAGGCTATAGGCGAGGCTATCATCAGCCGTTTTGAAGACTTGTGCTTTCAGCGTGTTGTCCATAAGTAATGTAAAGAGAATTAAGGTGGAAATTATTTTCATGATTTTTTCATTTCAGCGTAATACATATAATAGTAAGGTATTGTTTCAATCCCTTTATAGAAATTGAATAATCCATAATGTTCATTGGGTGAGTGAATGTCATCCGAATCTAACCCAAAACCTAACAGTACCGTTTTGATACCCAGGATTGATTCAAACAAGGCTACAATTGGAATACTGCCACCCGAGCGTTGCGGCAATGGTGCCTTTCCAAAGCTCTTCAACATAGCTTTGGATGCAGCCTGATATTCGATCGTATCAGTTGGTGTAACAGCAGCTTTACCGCCATGATGAGGAGTCACCTTGACTTTCACAGAAGGCGGCGCCATGCGTGTGAAATAATTGGTGAACAATTCCGTCATTTTATCGGGATCCTGGTGAGGCACTAAACGCATACTGATTTTAGCAAAGGCTTTACCCGGTAACACCGTCTTAGCACCTTCTCCGATGTAGCCACCCCAGATACCATTTACATCAAGGGTAGGCCGAATAGATGTCCTTTCAAGTGTTGTGTATCCTTTCTCACCCAACACAGCTCCTATATCAAGTGACTTCTTATAATCCTCTTCATTGAAAGGAGCCATATTCATTTGTTTGCGCTCTTCCATGGAGACTTCATCTACATCATCATAAAAACCAGGAATAGTGATATGCCTGTTTTCATCATGCATCGCAGCAATCATACTGCAAAGTATATTGACCGGATTCCCCACTGCTCCACCATAAACGCCAGAGTGAAGGTCTTTATTAGGACCGGTAACTTCTACCTCAACATAACTCAGTCCACGCAAACCAGTGGTGATAGATGGAACATCATTGGCTATGATACTTGTATCAGATACGAGTATCACATCTGCACCCAGTTTGGCTTTATTCGTTTCTAAAAAATGACCAAGATTGACAGAACCAACTTCCTCCTCTCCTTCAAACATAACTTTTACGTTACAGGCAAGCTCTCCCGTAGCCATCATGGCTTCAAGTGCTTTGACATGCATATACACCTGGCCCTTATCATCACAGGAACCACGTGCATATATTTTGTCGTCCTTTATCACAGGTTCAAACGGAGGTGAGGTCCACAAGTTGAGTGGATCCGGTGGCTGCACATCATAATGGCCATACACCAGTATAGTGGGCAGGGAATCGGAGACCATTTTTTCCCCATATACGATAGGATGTCCTTTGGTCGGAAAAATCTCCACTCCATCCATCCCGATCCGTTTCAATTCAGTACTGAGCCAATTGGCAGCCCGTAAGACATCATCCTTGTATTTCGTATCCGCACTGATGGAGGGAATCCTCAGAAAATCAAGCAATTCATCTAAAAACCGCTGGCGGTTAGCCTGAATATAATTTTGTACAGCTTCCATTATACTAAAATCGTTTTATTGCTAATTGATTAGGCCCTTGACCCTTAAAACCGGGGTTTTAAACAGGCGTGCAAGGTACACATTCAGTCGAAATCTGAAGTCCCCAAGGACAAATCGGCCCGGAAATCAGTTAATGCCTGGAGGATAACCGAGCCATTGGCTAACGTGGGAATCAACAAAGACGTATTTTTGATTCTATTCCTTACGTTTCGAAGAGAATGCTTTATATCCAAATCCTTAAAAAGGTACCTTTTGTCTTATTACCGTTGTTGCTGACGTTCACATCTGGAGCACAACGAGTTATAGTCAACAGCCAGGGCGACCGTGTGATCGTATATCCCAATGGCTCCTCCAGAATGGCTGACCAGCGTGATTCAGCCCTGGTCAGGCAATATCTGCAACAGGGACTATCCGATCAGGATGCCGCTCATCAACAATCCTCAGTACAGGATAAAAATATTGCCGAAAAACAGGAATTTCTTCTCAAACAATGGAATGAACTCTACGCTACTATTCTTGCCGAAGAAAAAGTAATTCAACAGAATTTCCGAACAGCAACTAATGCCAAGTTTAAAGCTTCTGAATTACTTGAAAATGCTCAGGATAATAAGAAACTCATGGAGCCTGATCATCTCGCAAATCTGCATGAAGAGTATGAAACAAGTGTCAATGAGTTGCGAAAGGCGAAACGTTGCCAGGAAGACATAAAAAAGATTGTCGATAAGGCACAAAAAATAAATGCCGCACCATCTAAACTCACGTCCAATAAATTGGACAAAACCAAAGCAAGTTTTAATCTCTTCAGGGCAGAATGCAATCCCGGAGGCAAGGTTACCGTATTGAAGGAAAACCAATCACCACCTCCTCCTGCCCCTGTTGTTACGCCTTCAGAGAATCCGTCTGCTGAAAACCCAAAACCGGTTAGTCCTCCTGAAGCAATGGTTGCAGCTGCAGTTGCATATGATCCTTCGATGGTAAACCAACGCCCATCCCAATACGATAACAAGCCCTATGTGTCTGCACCATTCGATTGTTCGTTTAGAATAGATACTATTGATCAATCGACCAAAACGAGAAAACTGGAACTCTTCCCATCATTGGTGTTCACACATACTGATCAGGATTTAAGGCCATACTTTAAAGACAAGGACCTGATTACCGCCTATAGCCGGCTTTCTAAAATAGGGCCCTATATCTATCTCACCATTGATTTTCATATCGCCAGTTCCCACGCGCAAAATAATTTTGGGTCACTGCAAAACGGTAGTCTTTTACGATTAAAATTATTTGATGGTGAATTTGTAACCTTGTATGATCTGAAGACTGACAAAGGCCGGATTGATCCATATAGCGGACATACGATTTTTTCGGGGCAATATGCTTTAGGGAAAAATGAGATCAAGAAAATCCTGCATTCGCCGCTGGACAAAATCAGGGTTTTGTGGGCGACAGGCTATGAAGATTATGAGGTCTACGAAGTGGATAAACTCATAGAACAACTCAATTGTCTGCTCAACAAAAAATAATTGAAAGTCATTTAAGCCAGTACCATGCTTGGATTGAAATTACCGACGGACCCACGATGGGTTGACCTTGCAGAAAAGTCACTGGAAGAGATTTTGACTGATCATGCTTACTGTGAGCAAAAAGCCGCCACTTCCTGCATCAGTCTTATCCAATCATTTCCCGACAAACCTAACCTGGTCAATTTACTAGCCCCTATTGTTACTGAAGAATGGGGCCACTTCAGGTTAGTATTGCATGAACTCAATAAGCGTGGGCTCACCCTGGGCCGCCAACGAAAAGATGAATACGTCAACGCCCTTTTGAAGTTTGAAAGAAAAGGTGGTAGCCGGGAGGAACGTCTTACAGAGCATTTACTAACTGCTGCATTGATTGAGGCAAGGAGTTGCGAGCGATTCCGTCTGCTTTCTCTTCATATCAACGACGACGCCTTAAAGGAATTTTATCACGGCTTTATGGTTGCGGAGGCCGCACACTACAGACTTTTCCTTGATCTGGCCAATCAATATGCCCCGATCACTAAAGTCAGTAAACGATGGCAGGAATACCTGGCATACGAAGCAGAAATCATGACGCTACTTGCGCTGAGAGGCGATAGGATGCATTGATCCAAAATTCCTATCGGAAAAGTGATGAGCCCTATTGTGGCATTGTTGTACTCCTGACCAGCTTGATCTGCACTGCATTGTCACCATAGGTTTGTGTACCCGCCCAAACCATCATTTCATCATTGTGCATGACTTTCCATTCACTCATTTTGAATTCCTTGACATCAGGGCGCAGGAAGAGTGTCTGGGTATCATTATTATAACTCCACTGACCAGTGTGTGTTTGTTTCTGAAGCTTGCCGGCCTTGAAGGTTCCGTCCGGCTGGAGATCGATCCATTCATCTTTGTAAGGCTGTTCTGCGCCTGTTTTATCACCTCCGAAAGCCGCTTTGTAAATCAAAATTTTATCCGTCAGGAAAGTATAGTCATGGCCTTCTGTCAATGGCTGTTCAACCGCCTGGTTTGGCGCCTGCTGGGGGGTGGAAGAAGGTGTTTCAACAGCCGCCGCAGGGGTAGAAGCCTCTTGTTGTGTTGCAGCATCTTGTTTACATGACATCATGCCAACGACAAATGACAAGCAACAAAGGATATAAAATGATTTCATTACCAGTAATTTTATGTGGCAAATGTAGAAATACCTGTTGAATCTGAATTAACCTGCACTATTTTACTGTCTCAATTACTTGTTAATTATGAACGCTGAATTGTCACATCCCGTAACCATAGCAGTCAAAAAGAATCTGGCGACACTTGGCGTGCCCGTTTCTTCCAGGCTTTTGGTGGGCGTGAGCGGAGGTGTGGATAGTATGGTACTCCTGGTCGTCCTCCATAAACTAGGCTATGCGGTGTCTGCCGCGCATGTCAATTTCAATCTCCGGGGCGTTGAATCACACAACGATGCACTATTTGTCAAACATTGGTGTCAGGAACAAGGCATTTCACATTTTGAACTTAGCCAGGACACAAAAGCCTATGTCGCCCAAACGGAAACCAATGTGCAGACCGCTGCACGGAACATACGCTATGAATGGTGGGAGCTGCTCGTCCAGACACATCAGTTTGATTTTGTCGCCACAGCACACCATCTCGATGATACTATTGAAACCGTATTTCTCAACCTGCTCAGGGGTACCGGCTTAAAAGGGCTGAGAGGTATTCCCCATCGCAGAGAATTTTTTATTCGTCCTTTATTGGAATGCACCAGAAAAGAAATTGAATCTTTCGCCGAACAATTTTCCATTCCCTTCAAAACGGATGTGTCCAATCATTCCGATGCCTATCAACGTAATAAGCTGCGTCATCACCTGATTCCCATGCTGGAAGAAATGACATCCGGCTTTCATGCCACGATGAAGCACTCTTTACAGCGAATCAACCTGGAATGGGAAGCATGGGATGAAGCCTTTCACCAATGGACACTTAAATGCATCCAACCTCAACAGGATGGATTTCATATCGAAAGCTCTCCACATACAGCACCGTTTTTATTGCGATGGCTTGAAGACAAAGGCATTCCCTGGAACCTGACGTATGACTTTATCATGTCGTCTATGGCGGATAGCGGCCAGATGCTCAATTATGAAAATTACAGATTGTCAAGAATTACCAATGGTTATTTCTTTGAAGAAGTGCAGCCCGTCATCAACCTGGTATTGACTAAGCCCGGTCACTATTCGTTTGGCAACTTTTCCCTGGATATTGAAGAAATCCCGGGCACCCAATTTATTCCGGATCAAAGTCCATTGATCGAATATGTAAATTCAAGTGTGGTGCAGTGGCCTCTTCACATCAGGAATGTTATACCAGGAGACAGCTTTCAACCGCTCGGCATGGCAGGTAAAACAAAAAAAATACAAGACCTGATGGTGGATCAAAAACTGGAGATGTTTGAAAAGGAACGACTCCTGTTACTCGTTAATCAGGACCATATCATTTGGGTCATGGGCATACGACTGGATGAAAGGGCCCGGGTAAGTGAAGGGGAAAAGTCAATCTATAAATTTACAATGACCTACTTCAGTGAGATTAAAAACAGGTAAAGACGATCACGAAGGCAATGACGGTTGTAATGATACCATACATAAAAATCGTATAACACTTTCGGAGGTGTGCATATTTGAAGCCGAGTGTACGTCCCAGGAAAAACAAATCACGCATGATGGTTGTGCTTAGAATATCATCGTCCGCAATGGTGGCATACATCCCCTTTTCATAATCATCATAATTCATCCGGTAGTAATTGCCGAAAAAGAAAAGATTGGACTTCTTGGCCATGATACTTTCAATACTGCTGTATCCCTTCATCGGTATCGGACGTGTCGCCAGGGTGGCAAATATCATGGAGACAACACATACACTGAGGAGCATTATCGTCGGGAACAATAACATCTTATTGGCCGCAATCTCTTTCCCCAGCAAGGGCAAAGCAAATGTGATAATCAGGGCATTGACCGATAACATGATATTGGCTTTATTGTCTGCTATAGAACTCAGATCAATATGGTTTCTCAACGCAGTACGAAACTGCGTTTGTGCAGCCCTGTTGCTCGTGATGGTATTCCACTCCCCATCCTTCTTCCTGAATCGTCCGCTCTTGACATCAAAACCTGTTTCGAGCAATTGCAATTCAGCTTCCAGTAATTTTTTATTCTCTTCTTTGACCGCATCATACTTCTCCCTTGCTATGTCAGAATAGAATTCATGCTCGGCCAGAAATTTAAGATTTGCCTTCGCCCAATCCTTTTTAGACAAGTCAGCATTCTGAAGCGCATTTAATTCCTTCCGGAGACTGTTGGTATAAATATGGAAATGGGATTTGCCGAGCGAACTGGTATCAGCATCCTTCAGCAACATTTCCAGGTTAGTCTTTGGTTTGACATCAACCCTGGTCGCATTGATCAACCCTTCGATCGCATGTATTTTTTCAACAGGATAACTTTCCTTCATCAGAAAATCCCTGGCGAGCCTGATGCTATAATCTTCATGCCCGACATAAGCTTCCGAAAACCCGGAATCGTGGAAAAGTGTTGCCAGATTGAGTATTTCAAGATCCCCATTGGTAACTCCGGCCTGCCTTGCCAAAACGAGCACCTCATCCCTTACCTGGCAGGTATGAACCCAGTTGTGATAGACGTATATGTTGGAAGGAATTTTTTGTTCGAAAATGTACCGAACAAAATCCTCTGCCCTTGTAATGATATCAGGTTGCTCCACGGATTACTTTAACCCAAAATTATACCGTTTTTTCAGGTTTTAACCCTAACCGGGTTTTCCTCAACAATTTAACTCGTTGAAACTTAAACATTTGAGCCATTTCTTTATAATGGTATTGAGCAGGTACCGATTTATTAATTCCCTGCCATTAACTTCAGAACTACTTAGTTAACAACACATTGCACGAGGCAATTGAACACATTGATAGATGGAAAAACCTATTCCTTACTTGCCTGGGTCGGCAGTACCATTAAGATCCCCGATTTTTATTCCGGTGATTTGAATCTCTGCGGGCTGCCCGGGAGGTATCGAGTCTAAAACCAACTTTGGTGGGTCAAACCTCCAGGACGTAGATGAAGGTAGGTTTTGAATTTTGCCTAATATTAATTTCAAGAGAATAAGCATATCAGAGGCATTGACAATCCCATTATTCGTAGCATCAGCTGAAATGAATTGCCAGGCAAAATCAAATTCATCTTTACCTAATAAATGTTTTTGAATAGACACCAGGTCCAGGGCATTCACCCCATTCGTTGGATTGTCAAGTTTCATAGGTGTGATCGTATACTGCCCGTTTCGACTCACACCATCAATTTCGAAAAGACCATCATCACTGGTAGTGATAGAACGCGTCACTGATCCGGTCACTTTTACAATGGTATTCTTCACTGGCTGGCCTTCAGGGTCCACAATCTTGCCTCGTATATTGATAATATCATCGGCGCTTAGATTTTCAATGGAGGATATTCTCATCAAACCGGTCTGATCAGGATCTAGCCAATCCTTAAGACGTCCTTGTGGTGTGGTACCAAGGTCCCATGATTTGGCAAGCCTGCCAACGTATACATTATTGGTTGCTTCACATCCGGCAGTACCTCCATGCAATTGGCCTACCAGATATCCTTTTTCATTAAACAACGGGCCACCGGAAGAACCATGTTCATGGCCGCCTTCTGTAAACTTCAATCTGAAATGATGCAATGGTGGCGTTGTATACCCTTCTAACCAACTGATCTGATTAGGATGGATGGTAGCATCATTGACTGATGTTGAAAATTTCCTGATATCGGCATTCGGATGGTGGATAAGATAACTTGTATCAGGTATCAATGTATCATCACGATCCCATCCGGCAAAAGTTACTTCCTGGTTAACCGGAATATTGTCTTCAAGACGCACCATTAAGAAATCTGAAGCCTGGCCTGATGCGATCAACTGACAACCGGTAAGTGAAAAATATTGTGGTTCGATTGCCGGATTTTCACACTGTTCAGATTTATAATCGAAATCAAACCTCCACATATCATACAGTGGTGTGTACTCATACTGGCAGTGAAACGCAGTCAATAAATAGGGTGTCTTGTCATTCCGTGTGTTATTGATAAACGAACCTGAACACCATCCTATACCTTCTTCCATGACAAGACGAATCCTGACGGTACTGTTGGAGATCAATCTGGACAATGAATCTTGCTTACATGCAGCATTAGGATGACAAGGAAATGCTGTTCCGAAACCTATATCCATTGACCTACCCGTTGGTAAAGGTTCGAGATAAATGTTTTCAATCACGAAGTCACTCTTATACAATCCGGTCTCCGGACTTCTCCATATCAGTTTTGTGGTTGAAGGATCAAACGAAGGAGTCAGAAAAACCTCCTTCGTTTGCAGTGAGAAGTCACAAATTGTAGTGCGTTTCGCCTCATCATAAAGAAACAATTCCTCCCCGGGACCAATACTCACCAGTTTAATCAGCACCTCAACATTTCCCTTTTCAGGAAGTAAAAAAGAATATGCATTGTTTTTCCGCAGGGAAGAAGAAAGGAGTGAAGAAGGCAGATCTATGCTAAAACCAGGAATATCAAGTCGGCCATCGTTATCATGATGCCATTTTTGTTCATCCTGTGGTGACCACTGAATCGTTATGGTTCTGGAACTATCAATGTTTGGTTGAACCAAATCAACCCGCGCAGCGATCTGAGAAGACAAGGGTGTCAACCAGATAAGCATACTGTATAAAAGGGCTAAGGAAGTTCGAATGTTCACAGTGCAGTTAAAAATTGAATCAGCTAATAAATTGGACGCAAAAGTAATATGTTCTAAGGGACTTGGCTTAATCTCACTTTGCAAACAATAGCCCAATATCCTTGAATGCCTTAAATTCCAATGCATTACCACAAGGATCCATGAAAAACATCGTGGCCTGCTCCCCTACCTGTCCGGCAAAACGGATATGAGGCTGTATGACAAAGGAAATTCCAGCCTTCTTCATCCGCTCAGCCAGACGCTCCCATTCCTCCCAGGGAAGTACCACGCCAAAATGTGGTACAGGAACATCATGTCCGTCCACCGGATTATGATGTGTATCCTTGCTGGTCGCAGGGGCATAATGGATGACAAGCTGATGACCATATAAATCATAGTCTGTCCATAAATCGGAAGTCCGTCCTTCCCTGCATCCGAGAATCTCTCCATAAAAACGCCTTGCAGCGCTGAGATCATCCACTGGAATCGCCAGATGAAATGGGTATATAACTTGTGTCATTTGAATATGTAATTCTACTCGTGGATAATTTTTTTTCGGTTCAATCTATTGATAAAGACAGGTAATGCAATCTTCGTGACCTTGCGCACAAAAGCGTCTATATACCTGTTGTACGAGGCCCACTTTACAAGATGAGGTGAGCTCAAATAATACCCCTTGATAAAGGCCCTCCCAAAAAAGGTTTTAGATAGAATCTCATCCCTATATAAAATCATCGCACGGTATTCAGGACTTTGCGCCGTGTAACAATAAGTCACAACAAAACAAGCCTGACCCTGCAGCCTGGCATGCAGATGATAGGTTAGTGGTACTTGCTCTCGTTCATGACATGTCAATACTACCCTGCCTCCCGGAGGCCTGTCCCCTAACTTTGCCACACTGTACAATGCATTCGTTTTGATGGTCGCTCCTCCGTAAATCATGCCCGCGACAAAATCACCATCGATCCACTGATCCGCCATCACCTGGTTCCTCTTATTGTCAATCAGTGCAGGCAGTTCAAGATGGATGTAAATGTTTCGATCGGTTGGATTAGAAATCGTGATGCCAAGATTGAACCATTCAGGCCCAATGCCTTCTGTTGCTTGCCATTTAACTTTCAACTTCAGTGATGACACCTTCTCTTCCGTGTCAATTGCCAAGGGATGTTCCTGCAGGAATTCCGTGTGTGATTTACCCTCAAAGAAGGACTGACATAGTGCTTCATAGAGAGCATCCCAGTCCCACAACTCAATTTCGGTCTCCTCAGCAAATTGCTTAGCCTCAGGTGTGAAGGATGAGGTGGTTATGATCCAGGATTGATCCGCTTTGTAAAAAGATCTGGAATGGATAGCCTTTCTGATTTCAGCTTCTTCAACAAGGACATCCTGATCGAGACGTAAAGGCTGAACAACAAGTAAAGCATCTTCCTTGGACGCGAGTATCTTATTGGCTAGATCGCCTGTAGGCACTGCCGGCTGTAATTCATAGCCATCTACCTCCAATAAGTATCTGACCAGGCTTTCAAAATCCCAGGCGGTGATGTGGCTGAACCGCGAAGGAATGGATTCGAGGAGAAACCGGCGTATATCTTGTTGATGAAAGTCCATCTTTGTCAGAAAAATAATAATTTCGGCACTCGATAGATACTAAATATATTCCATATGAACTTACACAAGCACCTCATCTCCTTGTCCTGCCTGCTATTGCTGGGCTTTCTGGTGATCTCCTGCAAGGACGCCTCCACCACCGAGGGCAAGGAGAACCCAGCCGGTGCAACTTCCGGTAGCAATACAGACCGGGTTTTGAATAAAGAAGCCTTTGCTGAGGGCATTAAAAAATCAGGCGCCCAAATCATTGATCTCCGGATGACAGCTGATTTTGAGCAGGGCCATATTGAAGATGCCATCAATATCAATTTTTTTGATCCCGAATTCAAGCACAAATTGCTTGAGCTGAATAGAAACAAAACCTATTATCTCTACGACAAGAAGGAAAAGACTGCCTACCGATCCATGAAATTTATGGAAGACAATGACTTCAAAAACGTTTATATGCTCCAGGGTGGCTATGAAGCATGGAAAGGCACTAACGTTGAATAAGTTTGCAGTACTGAGTTTATTGTTTCTTTTGTCTGTCGCTTGTAAAAAAGCGCATTCCCCTGTTCCTGAAAATGATCAGATGGCGTTTGATGCTTATTGGTATCAAAACAAGGCTGAAGTCTCCAGCTATGATCTCCATCAATCAAGATATGGATCAAATTTTAAAGGGACAGCTATTCTCCAGTTTGTTACAGAAGATTTCAGCAAATCCAAATTTGTCAAGTTGGATGAACCTGAAAAATATAAATCGGATGTTACCAGGGTCTTGAAGTTCAACATGAACAAGGAATTTGTAACCGGTATCTACAAATACAACATGATGAATTCTGTTTATACTCCAGTTGATCATGATCAGTTTCCGCATAGTCTAAAGCTTACAGCCGGTGTACAGGATTGGTGCGGTCAATCCTTCCTTCAGACCATCTGGAAAGGCAACAGATACGAAGTCGAACAATTCTCCTATTTCGAAAAAAACGGAGATTCAAAATATTCCCTTGTCAACACATGGCTTGAAGACGAGATGTGGAACAAGATCAGAGTCGCCCCAAATGAACTTCCCCTTGGAGAAGTAAAAATGATTGCCTCAGCCTTCTATCTCCGTTTGACCAATAAGCCAAACAAAGTATATGCTGCTCAGACGGCTGTTTCTACATCAGCAGATCATTATACCTACACCATCCACTATCCTGAACTCAGCAGGACGATGTCTATTGATTTTGAAATTTCATTTCCCCATAAGATCCTCGGCTGGAAAGAAACCTATGGTATCAATGAAGTCACCACCGGCACTTTACGCACAACTATCATGACGGATTACTGGAATCATAATCATCAGGTGGATGAAAGTCTAAGGGATAGTCTTCAGTTGAATCGGTAA
>JAGOIB010000003.1:0-25606 GCA_017995875.1 Saprospiraceae bacterium | reverse complement strand
GAAAGAAACCTATGGTATCAATGAAGTCACCACCGGCACTTTACGCACAACTATCATGACGGATTACTGGAATCATAATCATCAGGTGGATGAAAGTCTAAGGGATAGTCTTCAGTTGAATCGGTAATCGGTAATCGGTGATCGGTGGTCAGTAGTCTGTATTCGGTAAGCTGTTTCAGTGGTCAGTAATCAGTATTAGGTGGTCGGTATTCGGTGATTGGTAAGTTGTAATCAGTATTGTGTAATCAGGGACAATCTGAAATTAAGGTTGTAACGTTTTCGATTTACAGAAGGATGATGATTTACTAATCATTGAATTTAACATTTTACCAATTGAAAAACATTGTTCCAGCAAATTTTCCGCGATTGCTTTTGAAAGATATTCGCAATCTAGTGCAATTTCCAGCCAATGCTGGGTTTCTAATTGTTCACCATCTGCGTCTGTTAATTTGCTGACAAAGTGCTTTTCATATCGCCTTTTGCCCCACGCCTCAGCTATTTGTCCGCCTATTGATCTTGATGCCCTCCGTATCTGATCCGTCAGCGAAAACATCTCTTCTTTCGGAAACTTCTTTGAAACCTCAAAAACTTCTTTAGCCAGCTTTCTGGATAGTTTATACACTTCCAAATCCCTAAAACTTTTGACGTATTCCATCCCTATCCCAATTAATTGAAAAATTTACTGACAACCATTTACCGAATACAGAATACCGACCACCGAATACAGATTACTGAATACTGCTCACAGAATTTACATATTCTATCGTAAGATCAGGAGACAGTAAAATATGGAGATCACCTGGCAACCTCTCTTCCGTATACTCGCGCAGGACCCAACCCTCTCCATTGATGGTAATTACTCTAACCCACTTTCCATTATCCTCCACCACCCCCATCCAATTACCTTTGTGCAATATAAAAGCAGGATGTCCGTCTTCACGAGGACTACTATAGACCGGAGTCTCAACATTTCTGGAATATAGATGGGTTTGAATCATGGTGTTCAGGTATTGGCTAAAACGATATTGATTCCTTCTTCAATATAGTGTATCGAAAAGCCAAAATGTTACCGCAAAACGACAAAAAGGTTAGAAATAATTACAAACAGGTGGAAAGTAATACTGAAATATTTCGCTGGAAGCAAATTTTAAGGATTTGAAAGTAACAGCAAGGTCTATTAAGGCCTGATCCTTGCTGTTTCTGCCAGTTGCTTCAGATTGTAAACGCTTTGAAATGGATTTTCAACAGCGTGATAATTGGCGAGCCAGGGTGGTACATATCCACCGGGATTGTGAATCAGGACATATTCCAGCGAACACTGGTGATCTGCTCTGTCTTCCAGAGCCCAGTATCCTTCAAATTGCCTTATCTGGATAGCATCCGTGCGCTTCTCTATATAATTGGGCACTGACTTGAAATGCACCTCGGCACTTGAAATAGATTGTTTGACATCTAGCTTTGAAACCTGGTAGCGGTTCTGCATGGGCCAGGTAGCTTCTTCCAGTATAAAGACATAATAGGCTCCATCGGATTGATTGAGCAGGTAACTTTCATTGACATGATTCATCCAACCGGAATATTGGCTAAAGGACATCAGTATCTCCATGACTTTTTCGATCGGTGCATCAATGGTGGTTTTAATCTTTACCTGCTTGAATGGAGAGGGCTCTTCTATTTGTGTATAGACCTGTATTCCATCCTTGTCAAATTCAAGTTCCCACCGATCTCCTGCAGTGACAGACTTGACAGCCAGCAGGCAAAGCAGCAAACTCAGGATAGAAAGTACAGTTAGTTTCATTTTAATTTGGCTTTTAAGGTAATAATGCCTGGTGTATTTAAGGCGAAGGATTAGATAACAGTTTAAAAGAATCAAGAAATCTACTCATCTGCTGATCCGGCTTATCTGCTTCCAAACCAAATACCTGCAAACCATAGTATTTATCACCTGCCAGCACCGTATGGCCCCTGATCACACCTTTACCTTTCCTGTACGTTGCTTTCCAGATACACACTTCGCTATCCGGCTGATGGATGATATCCATGTAGACCAGCGACCCATCCAGAGAGGTCAGAATCTGGTCAATGGTGTTCTCAAAGAAATCTTTAAAGTAATCATCGTCCATCTCGCTATCCTGCCCTGGCATTTTATAATAATCAATCACAAATGCCAGCGCAATCGCTGTATCATTTACAGAACCGGCATGATACTGATGGAATTGAATGACATCTGATGGTGTAGGCACATCCTTGACATCATGAATCAACGTCAAGGGCGTCAATACCTTAAATCCAGCTTCGGGATGCAAACTCCAGGTCCATTCCTGCTGAATGAACAAGGTAAAGAAGGACATAAAATACAGCATTTGGAGCATGCTGATTACGTATTTTGGAGCATGAATTCAATACTAACGTACACAGGCATCTATATGTTACAAAAATTGGCGGGCCTAAAGTTGGAATGGGTTCTTTTAGGACTCCTGGCCTTACCTATATGTTTCGGTTGTAAACAGGAAACCTCAAGTCAATCTTCAGAAACAGCAGCTTATCTGGCTGATTATGAATCACCTGAGGATAAAAGCTGGGGATTTCTCAACAAGACCGGCACCATCATGATTGATCCAATCTTCGACGATGTAAACTCGTTTTCAGAAGGACTGGCAGCTGTCAATCAAAAAGGCAAGTGGGGCTACATAGACCATACTGGTAAATTAATCATCCCTGCCGCTTATAAATCAGCATGGGCATTCCATGAAGGAAAAGCCAGGGTAAGACCTTTCGATAGCCCGGATTGCTTCATTGATAGATTCGGTAAGATTTTGTCTTCGGACCAATGGTCAGCAGCAGGTGATTTTTCAGAAGGGCTGGCTCTGGTGAGTGTTGGCAATACGTTTGGTTATGTTGATTCAACAGGTCGGTTGGCCATTCAGGCAGTTTATTCCCGAGGTCATCATTTTCAACATGGCCTTGCTATTATTGAAACTGACGAAAAAACTGCGGTCATTAATGTAAAAGGTGAAATCATAATTCCCCCCATTTTCGATCATATAACCATGCATGATAACGAGCAAATCATTATAAGCCGCAATGACCAGTTTTCCATAGCATTTGATTTGAATGGCAAGGAATTAGCTAAGCTTGAAAATTCAGTACTGATTGATACAGATGGAAACCTGATTTCATTTATGAAAGATGAAGTCGCCTACTTCTATGACATTACAGCTCAAAAAATCAGGCCGACAGAAAGTTTCACCAATATCATTTACCTCGACGAACAAAGATGGGCAGGCAGGCAAGAGGAAGGATATTACCTTCTCGATGATGAAGGAAAGAAAATGAATAATACGACATACAGCCAAATCAATCAATTCAAGGATGGGCTCGCCGTCTATGGCAAGGATAAAAGCTGGGGCTATCTGGATCGAAATGGAAAAGAATTGACTGGAAATGAATTTTTGCTTGCATGGGATTATAAAGAAGGACTCGCAAGAGCTGCATATGAACAAGGCATTGCCTTTATTGATGAACAACAAAAAATCGCATTTTATCCACCACCGGGGACGCTTGATATGCGCGATTTTTCTGAAGGCCTGGCACCTGTTCTGGTAGCCAGATAACTAAACCCTATGATGTGTGCTCATCGTTATAAGCGAACGATATGCAGGTTCTGATTCCAATATGGACTGATTACCAATCAAAACAAACTGTTGGCGGGCACGTGTTACAGCCACATTCAATTTCCTATCTACACCATCTGTATTGACAGATGTTATTTTAGAAAGCGAACGCATGGAATTGACAGCACAGGACATGATGATAATATCCCTCGCACCTCCCTGATAACGCTCTACTGTATCAATAGTGACTTTACTCAAATCAATCTGACGCAAATATCCCAGATGAATGATAGAAGCGATTTGTGCCCTGAAGGGCGTAATGACACCAATCGTCCATGGAAGTTTTTCTTCATTGATTTTTTTCTGCCACAGGGCAATGAGCTCAATAGTGATATTGGCTTCCTCTTGATTTGTTTTAAGGTATGTTTCAGCCAGAGAAGAACCTGAAGAAATATAAATCAGACGTTCTTTAAAAAGCGCTATGGTCTCATGTGGAAAAATTTCAGACAAAGCAACTCCCTGGACTTTGCTGTCTACCGGTTTGAGAAACCCCTGGTAGATAAACTGATTGGCAAAACGCATGATATCAGTATGCATCCTGCCTTGCTCGTCCAATGTCCCAATCACATAATTCCATCCTTTGGCCTGATACAACCGATAGAGTCGTTCAAAATAGGACATACTCATGTCTGTCAGGCCTATGCGCTCACTCCAGGCAACTCCTGGTTTGAGCATGCTCATCTTTTCGGGCTGGATAGATATCGCGGGTAATTGCATATGGTCACCAATCAAAATCGATTTCTTAAATCGTGTCAGCAAGCCCACCACCGTTGGCTCGAGCAACTGTGAAGCTTCGTCAATAATGGCTACATCAAATGTGATAAGGTTAAACAATTCACTCTTGCCTTGTATGGAAGAAATGGTACCTACAAAAATCCTGGTTTGATCGAGCAATGCTTTGATCTCAGCACGTTTTGTCAAAGGCTCCATCATTTGATCAAGTAACCTGTGCCGATAAGCTGCGCCTGTGGCCGATCTGGAACCAATCCGTATATAATGATTGGCTATGTGCGTTCCGGATTCATGCAAAGCTTCACAGATTTCATCTACGGCCTTATTGGTATAGGCCAGCAAGACAATTCGGGAAGTGGTCTGAGAATAATAATACGATACCCAACTCTTGAGCATCATACTTGTCTTACCTGTCCCGGGTGGTCCCCATAACAAATACAACGGACCTGCATTGATAGCTTCATGGAATACACTCTCCTGATTTGAGCTTAACCCATAGGGTACAAAACCTCTCTCGTTCACCATACTACGTGTAGGTGCTGCCAACCCAAGAATGATCTGTCGGGTCAACACATCTGCATTCATCAACAACCACAAGGATTGGTACAGTGCCTTGAAACTACTATCAAGTAAATCGTATTCGAGGTTCCAGTATTTAATATTTTCAAGCTGTTCAGTGTGAATCTGCATATTGCGGAGTCGTATCACCACAAACTGAGCATCTACTGAAATGACATTTGCACGATGGAGCTGATACTTCGTCGGGTCAAGTACCTGGCCTTTCTCATAAGGGTACATAACCACGATATCACCTGCACGGAAATTGGCCAATGGATTTGTCTTTTCACTACGTAAAAATTTAATGGTAGTATGCTGTTGATCCTTTTCAATCAGGATCAGTTCAAGACATTGCAGAATCTGATATCGTTCTTCCTTTGATTCAATCGTATCCAGCCAAAGCCCTGCGAGACCACCGGAGCCATCTCCTTTATCACTTCCGATCCTTGCCAGCATGTGCTCACGGGTGATAAAGGCAACAAATGATTTAAAATAGGTTTGTTCACCCGGAGAAAGCGCTGTATAGGCGGTTGACCAGTTTTCTATATTTCGCTTAACATATCCTTTGAGATTTTCATAGTGCCGGGGATTGATGTCAAGAAATAAATCGGTTGTCTGTTCTTCATCCAATTTCATCAATCTGAATTGCAGGAGGACTAATTGGTTGCGGTTGTGAATAGTTTCCTTCTGAATGGAATCCACGGAGACCGCATACCGGAGAGTATCCTGCGTTTCAGCAGAATACAGGATAAAGTTCGCCCTTCGATGACCTGCAGCATGACTGGATTTGATAAGCAGATCATAGAGCAGTGTCTGATGATAGTTTGGACTACTCAGCCCGTAACTATTTGGTTTGAAAGGTCGGTTGCTCTTGAGTTCAATGATAGAGGAAGTCTGGGTACCACTTTGTTCAAAATACAAATCAAGCCGACCTTTAATTCCATACTGCGGGCTAAAATAACTGGGCTCTATCACACAATACTTGCGTTCAATACCTAATACCGGAAAACGCTCCTCAATCACTTTGCGAATATTATCGTAATGCGTTTTCATCCTTTGGTGCATCGCCTTCAACTGATCATCCGTCATCCTGACAAATTCCACCGGATACACTTTAAAAGAAGCTATAAATAAATCGGCAAAGCTCTTCGTCGTATCCCGAATCAATTCGTCCAGAAAAAAATTGGCTATCTGTCCGGTCATGATGGGATCTGTGGACATGGAAGGAAGAAAAATATCCATGGCATTGACAGCTTGCGGATCCGAACCAGTGGTCATCACCTGGGTAATAGATGTAACATCCAGCAACAAGTCAGGGACGATGATAATATAGGATGGAAAATAATGATGCTCTTCAGTACAATCAATATCTGTCAGCCCAAGTATCAACGGCATACCTATCTCCTGCAAGGCAAGCTCAAGCGTATCCGAAAAAATATCGTTCACACCAGGAACAGAGTAATGCAGGATGCAGGTGACATCCGGCTCTTCTTCATCGAGGATCGTCAACAATTTACCTTCCCTGTCCCACTCTATAGCAATGACTCTTGCAAACTTTTTCTTAAAGCGACCTGCCTTTTGTTGAATGGGTAATTTGGGGAGTGTTGGTCTTTCAATTTCGTCAGGTGATCCAATGCCGTTCAATTCTGCATGACAAAGCCTGAAGAGGTATTGTATAGATGCTTTCAGTACAGGTAGTAATTGATCATCCGTCAATGTCCTTTGGTAAATTTCTCTTCTGGGTATTTGAAGTGCATAGGACCAGGCTTTACCCATAGGGTATCGGGAAGCTATAAAACTGACGCGGGCAAAGAGTGTATTGAAATGGAGCGAGGATGCCTCGCTCAGGATCATTACAAGGTCATTATAGATTTTAAGCAAATACGTGCACTGCTCTTCTTTTGCTTTTATTTCATCAATGACCCGCCCAAATAGTTTTTCAATCTCGTGAAGTCTTGGATTCATACCTGGTAAAGCAAATCGATCTTAAAAGTAGGGAGTTTCAGGATGCAAAACATGGCTTCGGTAATCCCCTTTGTTTTTATTCTGTATTTTTGGGCCTCCTTTTATGACTTCACTCTCCATTCTTTATGATCCATTATGGGGAGCCCGGTTGAAAAAGGACTAATCAGAAAGAACTTAATGACGTTCCCCCATGGCGGCTAATTTGATTGAATTGTTCAAAAATACCCTTGGCGACCTTCTGGTTTCTCATGCCAGTGGAAGCTTTGGAGAATCAGCCGAAGGGATTACCTCCGCCATCCATTCACTTGTTCCATCCCTCATGGGCTCCCTGATCCGGAAAGGTAGGGATGACGCAGGTGCAAGAGATGTTATGAAATATCTGGCTGACAACAACATCAACGGAAACAGCATAACAAACGCCACAGGTTTGCTGAACAATGCTTCTGAAACAGAAAGCCTGATGGCTAGTGGATCGGAGATCCTAAAATATCTGCTGGGAGATACGATCAATCCGATGATCGATGGTATATCCGGAGGTAGTGGCTTAAAAACATCTTCAGCCAGTTCATTATTAAAATTGACTGCCCCTTTCGTCATGGCCACAGTGGCCCGATATGTCCAGGAAAAATCCCTGGATGCAGCCGGCTTGAAAAATCTATTACTCGGACAAAAGGAATTTGTCCTCAACAGCCTTCCTGCAGGAATGGAAAAACTGCTGGGGCTGGAATCTATCTTGCAAACAAACAACAATAATACTTCTATGGACAACAGTTCAACACCTTCATCATCCAAATCCCCAATGTCAAAACTTCTCCCCTGGATTGTTTTGCTTCTGGCTGCGCTTGGCTTATTCTATTTTGTACAGAAAGGCTGTGGTGCTTCAAAAGAAACAACTGAAGCTACCCCCGCGGCGGCAGATACATTGCAAACCGCAGCCAATTCAGCACCGGAAGACATCGCCACTTCTCCGGGAGCCAGCGGAACCAGTCTCACGTATACGTTAAAAGATGGCACTAAACTCGATCTGGAAAGGACATCATTCAGCGCCTGGATGTTAGATTTCCTAAAGGGCACAGCACCAGGATCAACAGGGTATAATGCAGCTACCCCTAATTGTATGCCATTTGACAAGGTTACATTCGATCTCAAAACTGGCGCGCTCTCAGCTTCTTCTGAAGAACAGCTACATCAATTGTACATGATCATGAAAGCATATCCTGAGGTCGTCATCAGCATTGAAGGACATACTGACAATACTGGTGATGCTGATCAAAACAAACTTATCTCTGAACAGAAAGCTCAGAAAGTTAAGGCCTGGCTCGAAGGCAAAGGCATTGCTGCAGACAGGCTCATTGCATCAGGATGGGGAGGCGGCAATCCAAAGGCTTCCAATGATACTGAAGAAGGCCGCAGGTTAAATCAACGTGTTGAAGCCTGCATCGTTAAAAAATAAATGTTTTGCTAAAAAAAGAGCCTGTTGCGATCACAACAGGCTCTTTTTTTATTGCGTATGCCTTAGCCCTTCTTTTTCTTAAAATAAAAATAGAACGGTAATCCTGCCAGCATCAGTAGCAATCCTGCGATTGCTTGTGTTGGCCTTCCTATCAGCGTGCTGATCAGAAACCATGTCGATATGCCAATGAATACTAATGGTGTCAATGGATACAGTGAAACCTTGTACGTGGCAGCATTAAATGGTCTTGAACTGTAACGGAATACAAATAATGCAATCGCCGCCAGGGTCATGAATATCCAATCCATGAATACCACATAGGTTGCAAGGCTTTCAAATGTGCCCCAAAACATCATCAATACAGCAGCCCAGGTACTCTGCAGTAAAACTGCTTTGACAGGTGTTCCAAACCGCGTATGCAGATCAGCAAGCCATGGAAAAAAGACCCTGTCAGCACCCATGGTAAAATAAATCCTCGGAGCAGATAATGTATAAATCCCTGCAGTTCCAAAAGTAGATATGGCGATCAGTATAGCCACAATCATACCTCCAATGGCTGTAATACTGAGCAATGCATCTGCAGCCACTGCCTTGGAACCGGATATTTCATCCATGCTCAATACAGAAAGATATGCCACATTGACGATCAGGTAGGTTAGCGTGACAATAGATGCTCCGGCAATAAATGCTCTCGGAAGCACTTTCTGTGCGTTGTGCACTTCACCGCCAACATAAGATGCATGATGCCATCCACCATAGGACCACAACACACCTACCAGGGCCAATCCAAATGAAACCTGTTTGGTGCCTGAACTGATAAAATGAAGATTGGAGGTAAACTGACTTCCATACATCAGACATATAACGACGATGATCGCTATACCTACTACTTTGAGTACAGTCAGCGTGCTCGAAAAAATAGCAGATAATTTAACACCTACGATGTTGATGACCGTGACTGTCACCAGCGCCCCAAGTGCCACAGGTATCTGAAGACTATCCCCTAAATGAAACAACAGCGAGATATACCTTGAAAAGGCAAGGCATAAGGCGGCAATAGCCCCCGAAGTAATGACTGTCAGAATACACCACCCATATAGAAAGGCAACAAGGTCTCCATAAGCTTCCCTTAGGTACACATAGACCCCTCCTGTTCCTGGAAACCGTGATGCCAGTTCTCCAAAACTAAGCGCTCCGGTAAGTGCCACGATCCCCCCAATAAACCAAAGGAGTAGCACCTGGGATCCATTTGACAACTGACTGGCAACGTCTGATGGCGAAATGAAGATGCCGGATCCAATACAAGATCCAACGGCAATCATGGTGAGGGTAAAAATATTAATGGACTTTTTTAGTGGTTCAGCCATCGAAGTTTATTTCTCAAACGATTGAAAGATAGGATTAAATTTGTAGCAACCCGTTTGGGTAAGTAAAAAGGTAAGCGGTTTTCGGTAATCAGTAAGTGGTTTTCGGTAAACAGTAAGCAGTCTGCAGTATATAAACCGAACACTGATTACTGAACACAAATTACTGAACACAGATTACTGAACACAGATTACTGAATACTGATTACTGAATACTGATTACAGAACACAGATTACAGATTACTGAACACAGATTACTGAACACTGATTACTGAACACTGATTACTGAACACAGATTACTGAATACTGAATACTGAATACTGAACACAGATTACTGAACACAGATTACTGAACACAGATTACTGAACACTGAATACAGATTACTGAATACAGATTACCGTTTACCGTTTACTAACAATGACAATTCGAAAAAACATTTTTCTATTGTTACTACTTGTGCTCCAGTTTATACAACTGTCTGCCCAGGCTCCTACGGTATTTTACAATCAGCTAGACTTACTCCAGGGCAAACATAAAGCAACGATTCCCTTCAGGTACCTCCACAATTTTATTGTACTTGACGCCACGATCTTTGGACTGATGCATGTGCAGTTTATTTTTGATACAGGGGCCGAGCATGTCATCCTGTTTAAACGAGAATATACCGACGTCCTGCAGATTCCATACGATAAAAGGATTCCTGTGATGGGATCTGACCTGAGCCGGGAGATTTACGCATTGATTACGCGCAACGGCGTTTTGGAAGTTACAGGCCTTGCGACAAAACCAACGGATATGTTGGTCCTGGAAGAAAATTATTTCAACCTGGATGAAATGGTTGGTGCACCTATTGTTGGATTGATTGGGGGTGGCTTTTTTAAAAACCTTATCATTCGAATAGATTATAAAAAGAGGCACCTGACAATTTTTGATCCTGCTTATTTTGAACCCCCGAAAGACATTGCTACGCTGCCGATTTATGTAAAGACAAATAAACCCTATATCGAAGGAGCTGCAAGCCTGCAGGATGGCACTGTGGTTCAGGTTGATTTGCTTTTGGATACAGGAGCTGGAGTACCGTTGTTATTGCACAATAATTCCTCTCCTTCCTTACACCTTCCTGATGAATACATCCGTGGGAAGTTAGGCATGGGGTTGGGCGGGTATCTGGAAGGTTTTATTGGACGCATTTCAAAGCTTTCCCTCGGTGAATTCGATTTTCCGGAAGTACTGACAAGCTTCCAGGACCTTCAACCTTCCTGGCTGCAGGACAATGAAAGATTCCGTAATGGTATTATTGGAAACCAAATACTCAACAGGTTTGATGTATACCTGGATTATAACAAGGAACTCCTGATGTTAAAGCCCTATCGAAAGAAGCCTAAGCTATTCACGATGGACCGGAGCGGGCTTATTATTTTTGCATACGGGGAGGATTTCAGCCAATTTGTGGTGAAGGATATAATAGAACACAGCCCTGCAGAAATAGCTGATTTCCGCTCAGGCGATATTATTACGAAGATTAAGGGCATTGATAGCAAGTATTATACTCTTGAGGCTTTCACGCAATTACTCCAACAGAAAGCTGGAAAAAAGATCAAAATCCAATTGACCAGAAATAATCAGCTGATTCGCAAGGAATTGATCCTGAAGGACCTTATTTAAAACCCAGCCCCTGCTAAAGTCCTTACCCTCAGAGACTAAGGACTTTAAAAAATATTTTGGAAATCGGTTATATAATCATACCTTTGCCGGCCATTTAAGATTAAAAACAAAATAAATAGCTCAAATTATGTACGCTATTCTGGATGTCAATAACAGACAGTATAAAGTGAAGCAGGGCCAGGAGATCTATGTAGACCTCCAGCAAGCGGAAGTTGGTGCAGATCTAACGTTCAATAAGATCTTATTGACTGAAAATGAAGGATCTGTGCGCGTTGGCACCCCTTCGTTAAACAATGCTTCTGTTTCAGCCAAAGTGCTGGACCATGTGAAAGGTGACAAAGTCATCATCTTCAAAAAGAAGAGAAGAAAAGGATACAGGGTGAAAAAAGGCCATCGCCAGCAATTCACCAAGATCCGCATTGAAAGCATTACAATTTAACATTAGCTAATACAATATAAAATACTGATACAATGGCACATAAGAAAGGTGTTGGTAGTAGTGATAACGGACGGGACAGTAAAAGTAAACGCTTAGGTGTTAAACTTTTTGGCGGTCAGACTGCAATTGCAGGCAATATCATCATTCGTCAGCGTGGTACTAAATTCCACCCTGGTCGCAATGTTGGCGTAGGCAAAGACTTTACAATCTATGCACTTGCTGATGGCGTCGTCACTTTCCAAACTAAAAAACGCGATCGTACCTACGTGAGCGTTGTGAATGATGGCATTGCGGAAGCATAAGTCAGGATAATCATTCGAATAGAGTATATCGTTTTTTAATAAAGCCTGATCCGACACAACGGATCGGGCTTTCTTCTTTTAGGGTCTCCCCCATTTTTAGTGTCCTATTCAAATAAAACTAATTGACAATTGACAATTGACAATTGACCTTCCTTATCCCTACTTTTACTCCATGAAGACATCCAGACTCATCCTGCCCTTTTTGATATCAACCCTTTCCCTCTTTTCCCTTACCGCACAAAATGAAATGGACTTCCTCTATGACCAGGAAGACATCATCTGCAAGGAACAAGAACACGCTTCCCTCCATATTCAACCTCGCGGACTTCGCAATGAGTATGCAGGCCAAACCGATATGTTCTATCAATCTATGCACTGGGAAATAGATCCTGCTCAGAAATACATCAAAGGAACTATAACATACCATTTCAAAAGTCGGATTGCTAACCTGACGCAATTGTACCTTGATCTAACAGACGCACTACAGGTAAATTCAATCGCACGCGGTGGATCCCCTTTGACGTTTGTTCATGCTGATCAACTGCTAACCATTTCACTCGATAAATCCCTCGCTATCGGCGACATCGATTCATTGACGATTTCATATGAAGGTGTTCCACCATCAAATGGATTCGGTTCGTTTGAACAAGGCAGCCACGGTGGCCAACCTATCATCTGGACACTATCAGAACCTTATGGCGTCAAAGATTGGTGGCCGGGAAAAGAGGACCTTGTAGATAAAATTGATTCTGTTGACATCTATATCACTACCCCACTCGGTCAGCTTGCTGCCAGTAACGGAAAACTGATCAGTATTACCGAAATCAATGGCAAACTTGTACACCACTGGCAACACAGGCATCCTATTGTTGCTTACCTGATTGCTTTGGCTGTTACGAATTATGCATCCTACAGTCATTACTTGCCTCTTGACAATGGAGACACGATTGAAATGTTGAATTATGTGTATCCTGAGACGCTTACACAAACACAAACACAGACAGAGAGCATGCTTGATATTGTAGAATTCTACAATGAAAAATTCGGTCTGTATCCGTTCGCTGATGAAAAATACGGATATGCCCAATTTGGCTGGGGCGGAGGTGAAGAACACCAGACGATGAGCTTCATGGTCAATTTTAGTTTTAACCTTCAGGCTCATGAAACAGCGCACCAATGGTTCGGAGATAAAGTAACATGTGGATCATGGGAAGACATCTGGCTCAACGAAGGTTTCGCTACCTATCTCACAGGCCTCACCTATGAGCGTTTTAGTCCTGACGATTTCTGGCCACAGTGGAAATCGTCAACATCCAGTTCCGCTACAAGTCAACCCGGCGGGTCTGTTTTTGTAGATGACACCACCAGTGTGAATAGAATATTTAATGGGAGATTGTCATATAACAAAGGTGCCTATTTATGCCATATGCTTCGCTGGATCGCAGGCGACGATAATTTTTTCCAGGCATGTCGCGATTATCTCAACAGCCCTGGAACAGCCTATGATTTTGGCTATACTGAAGAATTACAAGCGTACATGGAAGCAAGGTCAGGAGTTGACCTCGACGAATTTTTTGAGGACTGGTTCTATGGACAAGGATATCCATCCTATGATCTGCAATGGAGCCAGCAAGCTGATTCACTGGTCTTCTGGCTGAGTCAACGCCAATCGCATGCATCTGTTGCTTTTTTTGAAATGCCGGTACCAATCCATGCATCTATCAATGGAACCGACAACACCTTTGTACTGCAGCACACCGGACAAGCACAGCGTTTCTCTTTCTTCATAGGCAATACAACGGTCGATTCTGTTGCAATAGATCCGGATCGTTGGGTGCTAACCAGAAACAATACAGTTACCGAAGTTATCACTTCAACGTATAATCCGATAGCACAATCAGACTTTATGATCTATCCAAATCCTGCAGGTGATTTTGTCAACATCATTCCTTCCGAAAGCATAGCTACGGTCGACATTATCGATGTGTATGGAAAAGTGCAATCTGTCCCAATGGTATCAGGCAAATTGGATATCCAATCATTCGTTCCTGGCTATTACACCCTGATGTTGAAAAATAAAGACAAGGATATTCTGTCCATTCAGTCGATTGTCATCACCAGGTGAAAGTGAATTTCCTGCCAGAAAAAATATTTACGGATGTGTTGCTTTCTTCAGTTGACATAATGAAGGACTCCAGTAAATGAGGATTACATCAGTACGTTAAATTTTCTTTCACCCACTGCATCAAAACATTTGGTTCAATTCTGTGATCCCCTTTATAAAGCTTGAGATTGACGTCAAGTCCGGAAGCATCGACAAGGTCCTTTTTCTCCTCCAACATTGCGGATTTGATATAAGGATCAGCATCTCCTAAGAAATAATGACAAACTATTTGACGAAAATAATTCCGACGGTGTTCAAACAATATATCATCCGGAATACCTCCTGCCCACAACAACAAATAATCAGCTCTTGGAGCTATATTTTGAAGCCATCGGAGCAATGTCGTGACGCCTTGTGAAAATCCGAAATAGATAATTTTGACGTTTTTATTTCGTTCCCAACCAATTTTATTCCTCAGTGCCTCGAGATAGAGTACATAGTCCGCTATCTCGTCCAGACGATCCTCCTTTGTCATCCAACTCGCTACAGGCTTCTCATTGACTCCTTCAAAATAAAATCTATTGAGACCTTCGGGAACTACAACAAAGTGTAATGCAGGATCAAGAAATTCAAATCGCTGGATGAAAAATTTTCCCAATTGACCATATCCATGTAAACAGACCCAGACATAGCGGGTTTTTTCAGTCATGGTTCCATGGGTAAAATAATGACCGGTTTTCTCTGTCCTGATTTTGTAGTGTGCTCCCAAGTTGGTTTAAATTATTCCTTTTTAGGTCGACCCAGAATGTCTTTGTCCTCAACTCTGTTTTTCCTTTCATTCGTCATGGGAGGCTCTGTTACCTTTACGTCATAGACCTCTTCCTGATACTCCCATTTTCCCTTTTTTAGAATCCAGGCTTCCATACTTCCATCAGAAACGGGTAAATCCTCTCCATTTGGTCCAATCCCAGGCAGTGTTTCGACATGATCATGAATGATACCCCCCAGTTTAGAATCATATGTCATCCGGGTATTAGAAATGTCCCCATAGGTGACCATTAAGCGCGTCCTGGCTTCTTCTTTCCCCGTAAATACAGGCACTCCAAGCCTGATGTCCGGTCCCGTGAGATCAAGGACATCCGCCACTTTCGTATTGAGGGTACTGTTTTCAGCATTAAACCCTAACAATACATAGTAGCTCTTGCCATCCAACTCAAATGGAATGATATGGTAATAGATGCAACCATACCAACTTGACGGGGTGTATGTACTGTAAGAAGATCCGTTGATAAAGGGTCTGGTATCTTTAAACCGGACAATTCGATCCGGCCATTGTATAAATCCCCCGTATTTATATTCTTCATTGGAAACTTTAAGCTGCCAGGTCACTAACCTGAAATCAGCCCCATGCACTATAGAAAGCCATGGAATGCTATCCAGGGAAACCTCATATGAACCTTTGTGGGCCAGAAGACTATCCAGCGCTATGCCCATAGACTCACTTGCCCTTATGCGGTGCTGGTCAAGATTGGCATTGACCATAATATCAGCATTGTAGGCTATTTCATCCACCAGTCGCTTTTCATCCAACGTTTGAGCCCCTGCACTGACTGCCATTGCACACCCAAGGATTAAAACCAACATACTTCGTATCATAGGCTTATAAACGTTATTATCCTGAAAAGGATTGTTTTAGACCGGCTTTCGCCAACCTTTCCAGGCCCTTGAAGTTTACTATTTCAGTCGGGCCACCCAGGTCGAAAGCAAAGTTGGGAAACATATTACAGACTAAATGGATACATTTGTGGACCATGAACATTTTTAGGGGACTTTCAGCACTGCCGGAGTTCAGAAATTCTGTCATTACCATTGGCAGTTTTGACGGCGTGCACCTTGGCCACAAGAGGATCCTCAAGAGCATTCAGCAACTCGCCGAAAAAATAGACGGCGTCGATGTTGTCATCACCTTCCATCCTCATCCAAGGGAAATCGTTTATCCAAAAGATGATGACCTCCAGATATTAACCACGTTGCCAGAAAAACTGGAATATTTCAGGCGCCTCGGTGTTTCAAATGTGGTGATCGTTCCTTTCACTATTGAATTTTCGCAGCAATCCCCTGTGGAGTATATTGAAAAATTTCTTTTTTCAAGATTTCACCCTCGCTACATCGTCATTGGTTATGACCATCGTTTCGGCCTCAATCGCGCAGGTAATGTTCATCTCCTTAAACTATATGGAAGTGAACTAGGATATGAAGTAGTCCAGATTGATGAAGAAGAACTGAAAGATATTACAATCAGTTCAACAAAGATTCGAAATGCCCTGCTCAATAATAATATCAGCCTTGTCAATGACCTGCTCGGACATCCATTTATGATCAAGGGACAAGTGGTGACCGGTAACAGGTTAGGTCATCATATTGGATTCCCAACCGCCAATATTCAAATCACTGACTCAAAAAAATTACTGCCTAAAGACGGGATTTTTGCAGCCATCGCTACTATTGGTGGTATTGAATATAAAGGCATGTTGTATATCGGTCTGCGCCCCTCAATCGAATCAGCAACAGATAGGAGGGTCGAGATTCACTTGTTTGATTTTGACCGCCAGATCTATGATCAGGATATCAGTGTTGAAATCTATTCATTTATAAGAGGCGACAGGAAGTTTCCTTCTATGGAAGGATTAAAAGCAGCCATGGCTGAAGATGAACTTGCTGTTCGGAAATATTTTCGGGGATCCACTTCTGATACTGCTGATGTAGCAACCGTTATTCTAAATTATAATGGACTGTCTTTTCTGCAGCGCTTTATCCCATTCTTCCGTTCAAGTCGTTATGGCCATGAGAAAATATACCTCGTAGATAACGCTTCAACAGATGGCTCTGTACGATGGATCAAATCCACCTATCCTGATATCACCTGCGTCACGCTTTCTGACAATAAAGGATATGCAGGTGGTTATAATGAAGCCCTTTCAAAAATAGAGGCAAAATATTATGCCATCGTCAATAGCGATATAGAAATCACTCCTGATTGGCTCAATCCGATCATTGAATTGATGGAAAAAGATGACTCTATTGCAGCCGTCCAACCAAAAATCCTGGCAGAAGCGCAACGAGGATTTTTTGAATATGCCGGTGCAGCAGGTGGATTCCTGGATTCACTTGGTTATCCTTTTTGCAGAGGACGGTTACTCCAAAAAGTTGAAAGGGATACCGGTCAGTATGAATCTACCCTTCCTATCTTCTGGGCTTCCGGAGCAGCATTGGTAGTTCGCAGTAAAGCTTTTCATGAAGTGGGAGGATTTGACACGGACTATTTTGCGCATCAGGAAGAAATTGATCTCGCCTGGCGATTTCATCTGAAGATGTACAAGATTATTTGTTGTACAGATTCGACCATCTATCATGTAGGCGGTGGAACACTTAACTATAATAATCCTCAAAAAGTCTACCTCAATTTCAGGAACAACCTTATCACACTGTTTAAATATTTACCAAAGCCTGATCTGATCCCAATTATTTCTCTCCGATGGTTATTGGATGGCCTCGCAGGATTGAGATATCTTTCGAAAGGGCAGTTTGCCAACGCCTTTGCCATTATCAGGGCACACTTCTATATTTATGGTCACATCAGGGCAATCCTGAACAAACGCAAAAAAGTTTCTGAAACCTACAACCGCCAGCCACTTGTCAAGCTCACCGGTGTATACCAGGGCAGCATTATCATGGAGTATTATTTGCGCTGGAAACGCAAATTCAGTGACTTGTTTACCTCATGAAAAACAAGCCTGCTATACTCTTCCAAAATGATACAATCGTAGCGATGGACAAACCTGCCGGATTCCTGAGTGTACCGGACAGATACCATGAAGATAAACCCTCCCTTGCCAGCGTGATACTTTCAGAATTTCCAACCGCAAGACCACTGCACCGTTTAGATTTTGAGACCAGTGGTGTAGTTCTTTTTTGTATTGTGCCAGAAGCTTTCGGATGGTATAGCGACCAATTTGAAAAGAGAACTATTTCAAAAAAATATACAGCTATCACAGAAGGTAGAATGCTCAGGGAGGAAGGGCTCATTGACGAACCTCTTTTTACATTGACTACAGGGACTGTCGTTATTTCTAAAAGAGGCAAATCAAGCCAGACACAATGGCAACTTATTGAAGCTTTCAAACACCATTCCCTTGTGGAAGCTAACCCACTGACCGGCAGGACACATCAGATCAGGGTGCATCTCTCTTCGATTGGCCATCCAATTGTAGGCGATACCGTCTATGGTTCTTCAGGCCCTTTGTTTCTCTCAAGTCTGAAGGGGAAAAATAAGTACAGATTGGGCAAGGATGAAGAAGAAGAAAGGCCACTTATGTCCCGAATTGCCCTTCACGCTTCAGGCATCAGTTTTGACGATTTTACTACAGGCACCCGCATGATAGTAGAAAGCGCCTTGCCAAAGGATATGAAGGTGACGCATGCCAAACTGCACCAATATTCCGGTCTATTTAAATAGTCGGGATTATTATATATGTTTACGGCTTATTTACAACCAACCATGAAAGGAATCCTAATTCCGGCACTTATATTAATCACCCTGGTTATGACTATGATGACTGCAATTTCCTGTAAGCAAGCAGCTGTGGAGAAAGAAAAAGAGAGTGGGAGAAGCAGGGTCATGCCTCCAGAATGGGCAGTGAAAGCCAATCTGTACGAAGTAAATATCAGGCAGTACACTCCTGAAGGAACGTTTGAAGCTTTCCGCCAGCATTTACCCAGACTTAAGAAAATGGGTGTTGACATCCTCTGGCTTATGCCAATTCACCCGATCAGCGTTCCAAAACGAAAAG
Source organism: Saprospiraceae bacterium (assembly GCA_017995875.1). The sequence goes on along the minus strand of JAGOIB010000003.1, from coordinate 6,500 downwards.
GCACGCTTGGAAGCTATTATGCTGTCTCCGATTTTAAAGCTGTCAACCCTTTATACGGAACCAAAGAAGATTTTAAACGGCTGGTGGATTCCATCCATGCCATGGACATGCACGTGATCATCGACTGGGTACCTCATCATACAGGATGGGACCATCCATGGATAACAAAGCATCCTGAGTATTATAATAAAAATGAAAAAGGGGAAATCCGCGATCCTATCAATGAAGAGACAGGAGAACCATGGGGTTGGACAGATGTCGCTGAATTAAATCTTGAAAATCCGGAGATGAGACGTGAGGTTATCGATGATATGATTTACTGGATAGAAGATTTCAACATTGATGGTTTCAGGGTAGATCATGCACATGGCGTTCCCGCCGATTACTGGGATGAAGTAAGCAATACGCTTGGCCATCTCAAAAAACCTCTCTTCTTATTAGCAGAAGGTGAAGAAACATACCTCCGTAATGACTCAAGTTTTGTCGCCACCTATGCCTGGAAAATTCATCACATGATGAATGACATCGCGAAAGGGACAAAAAATGTAAATCAACTTGATACCCTTCTCGCCAACGAACGAAAAGATTACACATACGGTTACCATATTTACTTCACCAGCAACCATGATGAAAACAGCTGGGCTGGAACAGAGTTCGAAAGAATGGGTGACGGAAATAAAGCCTTTGCCGCATTGTGTGCAACACTGGATGGAATGCCATTAGTCTATTCAGGCCAGGAAGAGCCCATGAAAAAGAGACTTTCCTTTTTTGAAAAGGATACCATCCCTTTCAAGAATTATGAATACCAGGAATTTTATACGACCCTCAACGCGCTGAAGAAAAAGAACAATGCCATATGGAATGGAGATCAGGGCGGATTGTCAAGACGTATCAATACATCAGAAACTGTTTACGCTTTTATGCGTGAAATGAATGGAGATAAATTTATTGGTGTATTTAACCTTTCTGATAAGCCACAAAAGACAACACTTACGGTACCAATTCATAACATGAATATTGTCTTTACGGATGATGAACTCACCCTGGATACGGGGCAGAATATCAATCTCGGACCATGGGAATTTTTCTTGTTTTCAAGTAAGTAGTCAGGATGAAAGTTTACCTCTGGGCTTTAGGTGCAGGTTCGGATACCTGGGTCGCCCAGGGGGAAGCATTGTATACGAAACGGATTGAGCGGTATCTGCCTTTTGAATTCAAATGTATACAGGCATCCAAGAGTAACCAGCAAAATCTGGTTTTGGCCGAAGAAGCTAAATGGCTTTTAAACCAATTTGAAGGTACTCCGACAAAAGTGATCCTGTTGGATGAAAAAGGCCCTCAGCTCACTTCCATTGCATTTTCCAAAAAACTTGAATCATGGCGTCAGGGAAGCCACAAACGCCTTGTCTTTGTCATTGGATCAGCATATGGCTTTGATCAGAAAATTTACGACAGGGCGGATGAATTAATGGGTTTGTCAGCCATGACGCTACCCCACCAGTTGTGCAGGTTGATGATGCTGGAACAGGTTTACAGGGCATGCACTATCTTGAGGGGTGAATCGTATCACCATTCTTGAAGTTTTTACCTGTTCACTCAAATTAAGTTCATTGGATATCTCCATTACCTTACTCATTATCATTTTTACGGCGCTGATTTCGTATCAGGGATTTTCGAAGTATGAAGTGATCAACCGCCTGAAACATTTTCCGGTCAGGGAGTTTGAGGGCAAGGAGTACTATCGACTGTTGACTTCAGGCTTTGTACATGCAGACTGGACACACCTGCTGGTCAATATGTTTGTCCTCTATAGTTTTGGAGAATATATAGAATCCTTTATCATCAGTGAATTCGGAAGCATGCAAGGAAGGATCATCTATCTTGTCTTGTACCTGCTCAATATCATCCTTGCCAATATCCCAACGACTATACGACATAGTCATAATCCCTCCTTTTCAAGTATTGGAGCTTCAGGCGCGGTGAGTGGTATCATCTTTATCTTCATTCTCCTCCAACCCTGGTCAATTCTATATTTATTTTTTATCGTTCCTGTCCCCGCTATTATCGCCGGAGTGGGTTACCTGATCTATTCTTCCTGGGCCGCCAATCAAGGACACGGCCGCCTCGATCATTCCGCCCATTTCGCCGGAGCTATCTCCGGTATGCTGATGATCGTTTTACTCAAACCTGAAATCATCACAAGTTTTCTCTACAGATTGGTACACGATTTCCCCTTGTGAAGACGTAAGAGCGTAGGAACGTAAGAGCGTAAGAGGAGTGTGTATTGTGCATGCCTCACACCCATCCCTCATGCCTCTCACATTCTTACGCTCTTACGTTCTTACGCTCTTACGTTCTTACGGTCTTGTACCTAGCCCATGAAGGGATATCTGTAATCGAGTGGAGGATTAAAATTCTCTTTAATCGTCCGTGGAGAAACCCATCTATAAAGGTTCAGGACACTACCTGCTTTATCATTCGTTCCTGACGCTCTGGCACCACCAAATGGTTGTTGACCCACGACTGCACCGGTGGGTTTATCATTGATATAAAAATTGCCGGCAGCATGCTTGAGTTTATCGGATGTCATACTGATGATACTCCTGTCCTTCGCGAATACAGCACCTGTTAATGCATATGGGGAGGTCGAATCAAGTATGCCTAATACTTTCTTATAATCCTCATCTTCATAAACATAAATCGTCAATACAGGACCAAACAATTCTTCACACATGGTGACATACATCGGATCTGTTACCTGGATGACTGTGGGCTCAATGAAATAGCCTTTACTCTTATCGAAATTGCCACCGGCTATAATCTTAGCGCCCTTATCTTTTTTCGCACGTGTGATATAGGAAGTGATTTTATCAAAAGCCTTTTCATCAATGACTGCATTGATGAAATTTTCAAAATTTTCAGGTGACCCCATCTTCATTGAACCAAGATCAGTGACCAATTTCTTTTTGATGGAAGGCCATAACGATGCGGGCAGGTACGCCCTGCTGGCTGCAGAACATTTTTGGCCCTGGTATTCGAAAGCACCACGAGCCAATGCTACGGCTACTGCATCGGCATCTGCTGATGAATGCGCAATCACAAAATCCTTTCCACCAGTCTCTCCTACTACACGTGGATATGATTTGTAAATGGATAGGTTATTTCCAATGGTTTGCCAAAGTTTTTGAAACACGCCCGTGCTGCCGGTAAAATGTAGTCCTGCAAAATCAGGATGACTAAATATCACTTCGCCTGCTACCTGGCCGGTTACATAGACGAGATTGATCACACCATCCGGCAAACCTGCCTCCATCAATATCTCCATGATCACATGAGCAGAATATATCTGCGTCTCGGCTGGCTTCCAAACCACAGTATTTCCCATAAGTGCGGGTGCACATGGAAGATTACCAGCAATCGATGTGAAATTGAATGGAGTCAATGCAAACACAAATCCTTCCAACGCACGATATTCCATCCTATTCCAGGTCAACGGTGCACTGATGGGTTGCTGACTATAAATCTCCATCATAAACTGTGTATTGAAGCGAAGAAAATCGCACCATTCGGCTACTGCATCAATCTCTGCCTGAAATACATTTTTACTTTGCCCGAGCATCGTTGCCGCATTCATCCTGGCGCGATATGGTCCCGCCAATAAATCTGCAGCCTTAAGGAAAATAGCTGCCCTGTCCTGCCAATCCATAGCCTCCCATGATGGCTTTGCCCTCAATGCTGCCTGAATAGCCTGCTTCACATGCCCATTGCCTCCTTTATTGTATTTGGCAAGGAGATGTTTGAGTTCATGAGGTGGTCGAATATCTACCTTTTCATTGGACGTCACTCTTTTACCACCGATATACATCGGGATATCAATGACACTCCCCTTGAGTTGCTTGATGGTCTCCACCAGCTTAGTCCTTTCGGGAGAACCTTTTATATACGACAATACCGGTTCATTATGGATAGCCGGTAATGTAAAAACTGCATTTGCCATAGGATTAAATATCTTATTGTTGTTTGAAATTGTATTCGGGAAATTCGTTTAAAATTGAACACCATCAGGTAAAAATGGCCTGGCATTTCCTTTCCCTTTAATGATCTCTCTCACGATGGTTGAACTGATGTGTGAAAATTCGGGCTTGCTGATCAGGAATAGTGTTTCGACATCTTCCCCGACAATATGGTTGAGTTGGCTGATTGTTTTTTCATAATCAAAATCGGATGCATTCCGCAAACCTCTTAAAAGGTAATGTGCATCAACCTTTTTACAAAAGTGAACTGTCAATCCCTCAAAAACATCCACCTTGATTTTTGGTTCACCCTCAAACACTTTTTCAATCCACTTTTTCCGGTTATCAACGCTGAAAAGTGTTTGTTTCTGAGAATTCACACCGATCGCAATGATGATCTCATCAAACAAAGGCAATGCCCGTTTTACAAGGTCCACATGTCCAGTAGTGATGGGATCAAAAGAACCCGGAAAAACAGCTTTTCGCTTTTCAAGCATAATGTCAGATTTCAGTGCACAATTCAATCACAAATATCATACCTTCCAATGGATTAAACGTGGCGATTCTACAACTCCTCTAGCATTGAATCATTCTCATGACTGCTCCTGGTGCGCAGGAAGGGCAGCATAAGCAACAAAAACAACAGGATCATCAGGAATTCACCCCACAGAATATACCACGGCCAGGGCCCCATCAAATCTAAAATAGTAGGACCGGGTGGTTTATGCATGGTGTAGGCATAATTACTTCCTAATAGCTGATTAATCAGGTGAATAGCCACCAGGTAGAATTGTGCAAAAAGGATTGCATTGAAAAAGTCTCTCCAGGAAATCCTGATTTTCCATACGACTACGGTGTACAGCACTGCTGCTACGATGCCGGCATGCGTCAAAAAATAACGAAAAAAATGAAAAGATGGGAAACCATCCTTCAAGTCGGGGGTGATCAAAGCCTGTAAAGTACCTGCCATGGCCCAGAAGTAAAGTATACCAATCCACTTCCTGTTTTTATGGTAAAGAATAAAAGGGAGCAAAACGGCTACCAGGTCGCATAGGAATAAAGGCAAATCACTCAGGTAATCGTAAGTACCTTCTGAACCTTTAACCATGGTTTCAATCAAAAGTGTAGAAAACGTCAATCCTGACAATACCAGGGCAATATTTGTCTTCATTTCCTCATCGGAAGCTTTTCCCTTTCGTATTACAACAAAGGTGACAAGGCCACAGGCAAAAAGAGTCGAAAAATGCTCTAGGGAAAAAGAATGAAAACCGGAGTCCATAGGAAAAGGATATGAATGCTTGACAATCAAAAATATAAGATATCCCTGTAAAACCTCATTTGGAAAGTTCTTTTAGGTCACATAGCTTGAAAAAGTGAAATTATGTACATTTGCCACCCTAAGAGGGTGATTAGCTCAGTTGGTTCAGAGCGCTGCCTTGACAGGGCAGAGGTCAGCAGTTCGAGCCTGCTATCACCCACAATCCGGAGTGAGTGTGAGAATGAGTGTGCGTGTTGTGAGGAGAGTTTGGGTTTAGTGTGAATGCTTCAATAGTTGAAAACAAAGAAAGCCACATAAAGCAATGTTTGATTTCGAGAAACTGGATGTGTACAATCTTTTAAGATCATTAAATAAAGATGTCTTAAAGTTTCTTTTAGCCTCACATGAGATCGATCCTTTTCTGAAAGACCAATGGAAAAGGGCTACGATTGGAGCCGCCATTAACCTGGCAGAGGGTGTCGGCCGGATTTCAGACGCTGATAAAAAACATTACTTTACCATTTCAAGAGGATCTATTTTTGAAAGTGTTTCACTCATGCATGTTGTGCTCGATCTTGACCAGATGACCCAGGCAGAATTTTCAACATTCTACGATCAATATGAAACCGTTTCAAAAATGCTCCTTGGCCTTTATCGAAGTAAATAAAAATATAAATGCTCATTCACACTCTTCACTCTTCACTCTTCACTCTTCATTTTTCATTTGAATTTCGGGACGTAGTTCAGCCCGGTAGAATACACGTCTGGGGGGCGTGTGGTCGCTGGTTCGAATCCAGTCGTCCCGACTTCGCTCGCTGTAGCCTTGGCGAAAGCGAGCTTCGCTCAAATGCAAATCGTTGCAGCGAGCTTCGTCGGATAAAACCCGACTTTTTGCTCGCTGTAGAATTGGCGAAAGCGAGCAGTTCTTTTTAAGCCACCGTAGCTCAGTTGGTAGAGCAACGCATTCGTAATGCGTGGGTCAGCGGTTCAAGTCCGCTTGGTGGCTCTTTTTAAGTGAAGAATGAAAAGTGAAGAGTGAAGAGTGAAGAGTGAAGAGTGAAAAGTGAAAAGTGAAAAGTTTCTTACCTTAATTCACTATTTCACTCGAAACTCGAAACTCGAAACTCGAAACTCGAAACTCGAAACTCGAAACTCGAAACTCGAAACTCGAAACTCGAAACTCGAAACTCGAAACTCGAAACTCGAAACTCGAAACTCGAAACTCGAAA
>JAGOIB010000059.1:9878-12463 GCA_017995875.1 Saprospiraceae bacterium | reverse complement strand
AGTCTTCCGAGTGGATCTACAATGGAAACAATTCCATTTTCCATTGCGGCTTGTCCTTTAAAATGGATTTCATCTACAACAGGGTTTGGATAAAATTCCAGCGTGCCGCCATTTTGTAAATTCAATGCAGAACTGATGATCACATTGTTCCAGTTGAAACTGAATTCGTATGTCGATTCATCGGAAGGAGATCTGAGCAGGTTTTCATGATCTGATTCGAGGGCTATTTCTTCGCTCAGGATGGCATTTTCAGTTGGCTGTAATTGAAGTAGAAACAGGGGAGTTCCGACCGAAATAGCAACACCATTTTCTAAATTCTCAAGAGGCGCTACGTAATCAATCCTTACATAATCATCTGATATCGTTACATGTTTATCAGGATCGAAGCCTGGCAATGAAGGCGCCTGTACATCAAGAAAATGAATGTTTGCATCCGGATTTTTGATCTGCAGCGAAAAGCCTTTTATGCGGATATTCTGTTCGAGCGAAAAGGCTATTTCGTATTCTTCCTTCTTGTTCAGGATCTCATCATTGATGGATAGTTTAATCTCCTCGTGTGGTGTGGTAAAACCAAGCACAAAACTATTATCAAGATCGCCCATTTTGACGCCGATAAATTTATACGCCCTTAAAGGATCAGAGATATCAATCGAGTGAAGTTGTGTAGTTCTTTCATAAAATTTCCAGTTGTGCTCAAACGGAGAATTGAAGGTACCATTGAGTATCTGATCTATAAGTACTACATCAATAGTGCTAAGGAATCCATCTCCACTAAGGTCTGCTGCATACTGCTGATAGGAGGATAGGGTGCTTATGCCCAGTAGGTGCTCCATCAGTAATATTTTATCTATCAGCGTCACGCCTTCTTCGATAGGGCTGTCTTTTACAGGTATGACTACAATACCATTAGGACTTTCAAACGAATGGCATCCGGTCTCATCTGTGCTGATACCTGGGATCAATTCAACAGCAGGGATAGGCTCACCATTTTCACGCATGGTGCATACGGTGCTTACATTCGGATCGGCATGAGCGGTGATCAGTTGCACATAGGTCCAGGTAGCAGACGTATTGAAGTCATGGATTTCCCATGTGCGCTCGATTAGCACCGTTGAATCATTGAGTAATGATACCAGATCATGGAAGGCCATTTGTATAGCGCTGCATTCTGTAAATAAAGCTGGTTGTACATCTTGCGTTAGGACATCAGGATTCATCGCAAGGTCATCGGGATGAATACACAAAGTACTTACTGTAATATCCGCAGGCCATTCCACGTCGTCTGTATCCGTATGGCCACTCGCACAATCGCCGATCGGAGTGTTCCATGGAAGCGTATCACATATGTCAAGATTTTTGGCTATCAGGTTGATGCGCTGTGTGTAGGACCATATCTGTCCTGTATTCCAGTAAATGATACTCCAGTTACGAATGATCCATTTTTCATCAAATGAAAAGAATATCTGGTCGAAATAGGATGTTGATGTAAGATAGCAGGATGCATCAATGATCTCAGGATTGGCATCTTCCGGAGCAGCGAGTCCTTCTGAAATCAGAAATTCCGGAGGAAAAACATAATTGAGATTGTAATAGTCGCAAGTCATGGTGATATCAATATCACAAGGCCATTCTACATTATCCTGATCTGTATGTCCTGAAGCGCAATCACCGATCGGTGTGCTTCTGCATTCTGTATCACATATTTGAAAAAGAGGATCGCAGCCATTGACGGAGGTCACTGCGAGTTCACCCCAACAGGAATTACCGGTATTGAGGTCTGTGATCACGACCAGAAACACTTTGTTAGTATCATCAATGGTGACAATAGGTTCAGGCCTTGGAATATTATTCTCACTGAGTTCGACTTCATACTGAACAGGGCATCCATAAGGACCTCCTTCAAGAATCATATCCGGCGTAATGGTCACCTGATCTCCAAAGGCAACAGTTACCACCACGAAACCATTACAAGCAAGTGATGGTGTTGGGTTCGGATATGGTTCCCAATCAACGTTTACAGAACACGTAGCAGAATTGCCGGAAGCATCCGTTACTACTAATTGGACGGTGACTGGATTGTCACTTCCACAATTAATGGATTCAGGAATAATCTGGTAAGTCTGGATGCCGCAAATATCAGCAGAACCGTTATCCAGCTCTTCGAATGTGAAGGTATGATTGCCCTGGCCATCCAGTTCTACATGGAGATCAGATACACATTGGGCTACCGGGTCGGTCTCATCATTGACATTGACGAAGGAGATGCAGTCAAAAATCAAGGCAGAACCATCATAAATCTGCAGAAGTACAGTATTGAGTCCTAAATTGCTACACGTGAAAACGGACGGTGTTAATACAGGATCAAAACCAGCCAGATTCCCTGCCAGCAGAATGTCTTCCGGAAAGAGTGTATAGGTACCATCCGGGTCCAGGGTAATGTCGAGACTTCCGACGCATTCAAATTGTGATTGCCCGGAAGCAAAGGGTGCATAGAGCAAGAAGCATAGCATGCACCATAGGAACGAAGTATTTATTTTTTTCATGATTGTTGTTGTGGTTAGTAAAATGGGATAATGTTTGGTTTA
>JAGOIB010000059.1:6496-9778 GCA_017995875.1 Saprospiraceae bacterium | reverse complement strand
CCTGCGCCCAGTTGAATTCCTTTTGGCAGGCGAATGGTGGCCTCTATGTTCGTTTCTATATTTTCAAGGCTCTTTATTTTTCCTTGCCATTCAGTGATGACCGGCTCCCATTCTGCGCTGTTAGTAGACATGTCCATCGAAGACCAGCCATAACCCTGCATCAATGAAATAGTAAAATTGTTCTTTTTCTTTACAGGCACCTTGACAGGATCTGACATCGTTAATTCTCTCGAAAGGATGTCAAGCGCATCTATTGGCAGGGTAGAAATTTCATCTGTTTTTGCAGGCTCAGTAGATGGCTGTGATATGGGTATTCCTGCTGAAGCCACTTCGATGAGCGTTTCTGCTGCATCCATATACCCGTTGGTAGTGTTTGTTGGTATTTCTAAAGAGGAAGGATCTATTGTCATTCTATCCATTTCATGTTGCGAGCTACCTATTAGATTGGTAACAGAAGATGTATTGACATTTTCTGAATTGTTTACTGTTTTCAAAGTTGTTTTTGTTTCAGAGGCAGACCGATGTGTTGAGGTACCGTTCACCTTTGTTTTTGCTGAACGAGGATCTGGCAGGCTTTGAGGTGCAGATAATGGTGTCTCCGGGGTAACTGACGCATTTAGGTTTTTACTATTATTGGTTTCATTGGTGACCGGAGATGTCGTATGTGCTGGTGTTGAAGTATTGATCTCGTTTTCGGCTACACTGGATGTCGATGGAGTGAATGTATTGTACAAGATTGCGCTGCCCGTCAGGATAGCAGCTCCGAGCAGCCAAAAGAAAACACCTCTCCTTTTGCGTTTTTTGGGAATCGCATGGGAAGTATTAGCCCAGAGTTTTTCTTTGTCGATTGGGACACTGAATTCTCTGAGATTTTTTCGGATAGGATCGTATTTGTTCATACGATAGATTTTTTATTTTGGACAAAGTATAATTCCTGTATCATTTTTCTTGCTCTTGTGAGCTTTGTTCTTGAATGTGATTCCTGGATATCAAGCATTTCGCTTATTTCCTTGTGACTGTATCCCTCGACTATGTGAAGGTTGAATATGATCCTGTAGTGATGGGGTAACTTGTCCATCAATACCAGTATATCTTCTGACTTAAGTTTTTCAATGACATCCGGCATTTCCACCATCTGATCAAACACGGTTTCATCTTCTGAAAAACTGAGCCGTTTCGTTTTTCGCAATTCTTTCAGGCAACAATTGACCGCTATTTTGCACATCCAGGCTGACAGGGATGCATTTTTATCCAATGAGCCTATCGACCTGAAGATCTGTATGTATGTTTCCTGCACTGCGTCTTCAGCTTTCTGATAGTCCCGCAGGTAACGAACACAAATGCCCATCAACAAATCCGCATACGTATCCACCAGGTACCGGTAGGCACCTTCATGACCTTTCTTGCAACCCTGGATGATTTCGTTTTGTGTCAAGTGGCAGGCTGTGTTTAAAAGTCGCGGTATACCTGGAATTCACCTACAACAGGCCTGTATCCTGCCGTGAGTGGCTGAAATGTTTTAATCCAAAAAGTACCTTCAAAATGTCCCCGTATCCATTCACCTGTTTGTTGCGGAAAATGCGTGATGGTAAAGGTGGTAAACCCACATCCCGAAGTGGCTGTAGGGCAATGCAAGGAATACCCTTTGTTGCCAAGGTGCATATCTTCAAAAAGGATATTCAGCATATTGTCCTGATACACACCTTTTGTCATACCTTCTACAAAAACCTGGAATGCATGATCCTGCTCACTGCCATCATCGGAAATCAATAATCTGTTATCGGATAAAAAATCACTCTTTGGATTCCAATACATCTTTTTTTCGCCCGAAACAATTAATGACAGATATTCATTATGCGCCTTTTGACAAGCGAATGAAGTATATATCTGTATTGTGTCGGCAGCATCCCAGATGATGGAAGGTCCGGACTCTCCATCCATCATATTGAGTGATGCAATTCCGATACTGCCATTTTTGCAAATAGGAAAATAAATGTTGATCTCCGGATCAGGCGAGAAGATGACAGTATTTGTTTCGCCTTCCAGAAGTGTCATATGATTACTGATTGGATTCAGACTGCAATCACGAGCATTGCCGAGGATGAGGACATTTTCGATTTCATCACTTGTCAGTGCTATTGGGATTTGCATTTCTTTTTCCTGGGATGTTGTCCATGCTATTTCCTCTTCACCACCACAGGGTAAAATAATTTTGGCACTACACGCTGTGGCTGATGGTAGTTGTATAGCCCATGCCCCTTTGTTGGTCGTATAGATTTCACGCTTTTGCCCTTCATACGAAATACTTATTGGGAAATTTGGCAGTGGCGAGCCATTCATTGTCAGTGTGCCTTTGACACGTGTCATTGTTTTGAATCCAGCAGTAGCATAATAACCTGATCCCCGGATAAAGATTTTTGTGAGATCAGTTTCGTTGGTACTATCTATGGTTGTCCATCTGCCACTTTCGGCATTAAAGTTCCAATGTTGATTTGAGCTAGCTGATAAAAGTGAGATATAGGCAACACCCGTAGATTTCAGTTCACTGCCATCGGATGCCCGTACTACAATATAGTAGCATTCATCAATTAGCAAACTGACTTCTTCATTAGACCGGGTGATACCAGTAAAGGATGGAATGTTTAGTGCTGATTCTTTTCCTGGCAGCATTGAAGACATTCCCACTTGATATGAACCCTGATAGGTGGATCCATCTGCATAGGTCAGGCTATTGGATGGGATGTGGAGTGAAGCCTCTGAGGTGAGGGCGAAGGTGGCATTTGCAGATGATTGACCTGTATAGGAATCAACAGCCGGGATAGAAAGGTGAGTATAATTGACATCATTTTCCACCAGGGACTGAACCTTGAAAAAGGAAAGACTGGCGTCTGTCGTGAGGCTTATCAATTCATAATCGCGGTTTATACCTGACTCTTTGATTTGAGTATAAGGAATGAGTTCAAAGGACGCTGTATGGCCGGCAAAGATTTGTTGAGGGTGATAGGCTTCAATAATAGAAGGGTCTATAATAGATACCAGTCTTGTGGTGATCAGCACAGACGGAGGGACCGGGTTTTCGATGATCGTGATCACTTCGTCACTGTCCTCATGGCAGGACATGAGCATGATCAGGATCGCAAGGCAAATGGAAAAACGTTTCATTGAATGCATGTTACATGGACTATAATCCCTTCCGGAGGGAAAACGCTACAAATTCCTAAAAAAAGGGGAAAGTATTTTATTGGCTATGGTCTATCGTGAGACGTGAATCGTGAGACGTGA
>JAGOIB010000059.1:0-6396 GCA_017995875.1 Saprospiraceae bacterium | reverse complement strand
ATCGTGAGACGTGAATCGTGAGACGTGAGTTTTGATAATACCTGTCAGTCGCAGACTGCCTTTCAATGAATATCTAATGGCTACAGATCTGGTATATTGATTTGAAGATTGAAATCTTCAAATAGCGATCGGTTGTGGTTTGAGTCTGATATCTGCGTGTCTGGCGTCTACAGTCTAAAGGGAATTGTCAAACGTAAAGTTGAAGTCCCCTTCAGGGGATGGTTGCTGAGCTGCGCCGCACTGTAGTTCGACCTGCGCTCCCTCATCCTCCTGCTACAGCTCACCATCCGCGGGCGGACAAGGATGCGATGAAGGTAGTCGAAGTGTAGCACGAGATTGAGCATCAGCAGGTCGAAGTATAGGGGCAGACCGTAATCGTCAATCGTCAATCTACAATCGTCAATATCCCATAACCGCCTTTTGGTCTACTTTCCATAGTCATTTATGCTTTTTGCCTATTTTGATGCCTCAAAAATCAAATCCATGAAAAACAGTTTTTTCCTGCTTTGCCTTTCTTTATTGATATCGCAAGCATCCAGGGCCCAGGTGAGTGCCAGGATGTTCCGTACCCCTGATGTATCCCAAACTCAGATTGTTTTCTCTTATGGCGGCGATATCTGGATCGTAGACAAAGAAGGAGGCACTGCCAACAAGCTGAGTTCACCGTCAGGATCTGAAGGCTATCCGCGTTTTTCACCCGATGGATCCAAAGTCGCCTTTTCGGGCAATTATGACGGAAACGTCGATATATATGTCATGCCTTCCTTGGGTGGGTTACCGACCCGGATTACCTATCATGGCATGGGTGACCGCCTGATCGATTGGTATCCTACCGGCGATAAGCTCCTGTATACTTCAAGCAGGGAGAGTGGCAAACAACGTTTTTCCCAGTTTTACAAAGTCGATGCGATCGGCGGTGTTTCTGAGAAACTTCCAATGGCCTATGGAGAGTTTGGTTCATTATCTCCCGATGCCACACAAATCGCTTTCAATGAGCGGTCAGTGTTAGGTGCTACATGGAAACGGTACCGTGGTGGCAGTAATGGCAATATCTGGATTTTTGATCTAACAACTCTTGCCTCTACCAATATCACGAACACAGACGCCGGCTGCGAATTACCAATGTGGACAGGAGACAAGATTTATTACATGTCTGACAGAGGTGCTGAGCAACGCAATAATATCTGGATGTATGATATCAAGACAAAATCAACCACACAAATCACCAACTATGCGGATTTTGACATTCACTTTCCGTCATTAGGCCCTTCTGAAATCGTGTATGAAGCGAATGGCGATATGTGCCTGCTTGATCTCAAGACCAACAGGTCCCGTGTAGTGAAGATCAATGTGATCACTGACCTGGTAACTGTCAAGCCAAGAAAAGAAAGTGTATCTGATTATATCACAAGTGTGAGCATTTCACCTGATGGTAACCGGGCATTGATTGAAGCGAGAGGTGATGTCTTTTCGGTTCCTGCAGAAGAGGGATACATCCAAAACCTGACACGCACCTCGGGGGTAGCAGAGCGAAGTCCTGCATGGTCACCTGATGGCAAATATGTGGCGTACTGGAGTGACAAATCCGGCGAATATGAATTGACAGTACGTGATCTTACACAAGGAGCCGCGGAGACAAAACTTACTACAATGGGTCCTGGTTTCAGGTACGCTATATACTGGTCTCCGGATAGTAAGAAGATGGTTTGGGTCGATCAGACCATGACCTTCAATATCTACAATATGGATACAAAGAAATGGGAGAAGATAGACCAGGACAATCGTCTCTTTGAAGGTGGACTTCGTGGATGGGCGCCAAACTGGTCATCCGACAGTCAATGGCTTGCTTATGAAAAAGGACAAGACAATGGCAACAATGCGATCTATGTATATAACACAAAAACGAAAATCACAACCAGGCTGACCAGTGGATTTTATTCAGATCGCAATCCAACGTTTGATCCTGATGGAAAATATCTTTACCTGTTAACCAATCGCAATTTTGATCCTGTCTATAGTGACTTTGACAATTCATGGGCTTATCCGAATTCAACACAACTGGCAGCTATCACATTGACAAAGGAAGAGGCGAGTCCGTTGTCAACTGAAAATGATACTGTGGCTATCGCTAAAGTTGACGAGCCAAAAAAGGAAGAGGAAGCGAAAGATGCGAAAAAGGCGAAAGGGGCTAAAGAGGCTAAAGATGCCAAAGAGGCTGAAGAGGCGAAAGATGCAGATAGTACTAAAGTAACGAAGATTGATTTTGATAATTTCGAAGGGCGTCTTGTAGTCCTCCCTCCTGATCCTGGAAATATAGGTGGATTGAAAGCGGTTAGTGGAAAGATTGCCTATAGCCGTGGACCGAATACAGGATCCGGTGATGAAGATGTATCCTTGAAATATTTTGATCTTGAAGAACGTGAAGAGAAAACTATCCTGGATAATATCAACGGGTATGATGTAAGCGCGGATGGTAAAAAAGTACTTGTCGTGCAGAATGGCAATTACAGTATCGTTGATTTTGCAGCTGATCAGAAAGTTGAAAAGTCATTAAACATCAAGGATATGGAAGCGACCATCAATCCGATGGAAGAGTGGACGCAGATCTTCAATGACGCATGGCGATTTGAACGTGATTTTTTCTATGACAAGGATATGCATGGCGTGGATTGGAATGCGGTACGTGCTCAATATTCAGCATTGCTGCCTTTTTGTGTTAACCGTGCAGATATCAATTTTGTCATTGGGGAAATGATTGGAGAGCTCAACGCATCGCACACCTATCGTTTTGGTGGAGATGGTGAGAAGCCAAAGAACAGACAGGTTGGTTACCTCGGAATAGACTGGGCAAAGAAAGATGGGCAGTTCATGGTATCAAAAGTCGTACGTGGTGCAGCATGGGACAATGAAGTGAGATCACCTTTGGATGAGCCGGGGATCAATGTTGGTGCAGGAGATTATATCCTTGCTGTCAATGGCATCGCACTCAGTGAGTATCCTGATCCATGGGCCGCTTTTGAAGGACTTGCAGAAAAGACCGTTGAGTTGACGGTCAATTCAAAACCAACTTTTGATGGATCACGCAATGTTGTGGTCACCACACTGGATGATGAAACACGCCTGCGTAATCTCGCCTGGATCGAGCAAAACAGAATGGAAGTAGATAAAGCCTCCGGTGGAAAAATCGGTTACATCTATGTACCTGATACAGGTGTTGAAGGGCAGAATGAACTCGTACGCCAGTTTTATGGCCAATGGAATAAAGAAGGATTGATCGTTGATGAGCGCTTCAATAACGGAGGACAGATTCCGGATCGTTTTATCGAATTACTCAATCGCAAGCCATTAGCGTATTGGGATGTGCGTGATGGGAAAAACTGGCAGTGGCCACCGGTAGCGCATTTTGGATCGATGGCGATGTTGATCAATGGTTGGTCAGGATCAGGAGGTGATGCATTTCCGGATTATTTCCGCAAGGCAGGACTTGGTCCATTGATTGGTGGTCGCACATGGGGTGGTCTTATTGGTATCTCAGGTGCACCGGGTCTAATCGATGGTGGAGAAGTCACTGTTCCTACTTTCAGAATGTATAATCCTGATGGTACATGGTTTATGGAAGGTCATGGCGTAGATCCTGATATCGAAGTGAAAGAAGATCCTACAAGCCTGGCAAAAGGAATTGATACACAATTGCAGAAAGCTATCGAAGTAGTGATGAAGGGTATTGTGACAAAGGGGCCACTCGCACCACCGACGCCAAAGCAGGAGGATAGGACGAGGAATGGAAAGACGTAAAGCCGAAAAGGCGGAAGAGGCTGAAAAGGCTAAAGATGCTGAAGAGGCAAAGGGAGTAAGTTTAACTGAGTCTCTGCGTCTCTGCGCGATATATTTTTAAGGTCTTCTCTGCAGTCGCTTGGAAAGAAAAATCCTTCACACGCTCATTTGCGTTATCGGTGAGTTGTTTTGTTAAGGCAGGGTCATTGAGTATGCGGAGCGTGGCGTCTTTCAAGGCAACTACATCACGTGGATCGGCGAGCAAGCCTGTCACACCATCCACTACCATTTCGGGAATGCCTCCTGCACATGTTGCAACCACAGGGACACCTGCAGCGAATGCATCAAGTACGATCGTACCTAATCCTTCCGTAATAGAAGTCATTAGAAATACATCCAGGGATTGCATGACTTGAACAACATCATCGCGGAATCCGAGCAGATGAACTTTGTCACCCAGATTCTGATCCCGGATGATTGATTTTATTTTTTCTTCTTCAGGGCCTTTGCCGGCAATGATAAAGTGGATGTTGTCATGCTCCTTGCAAATGGCGGCTGCAGTTTGAAGAAATGTAGGATAATCTTTGTGATCGGCAAGTGCACTTATATTGCCCACCAATCTGACGGATGGAGATAAATTTAATTCTCCGATAAGTTTGCGTTCAACGGAAGGGAGGTCGTACCTCGACAAATCGATACCGGAATAAACCACGGTGAGTTTTGAAGCATCTTTGATCGCAGGAGCCGTGATCGTCCTGATCATTTCCGAAACGCAGAGTATGCGCCTGACGGAAGGATGATTGTATTTCCATCGGGACATAAAATTTCCGGAGACCGGAAAATCAACGCGTCTGCTGACAACAATAGGCGTGGGGTTGTTGAAAACGGAAGCCGAAATCACTGCTGCGCTGTGCGCATGTGAATCATGGCAATGGATGATATCGATATTTTTTTTTCTGCACAGTTTTGCAATATGTTGTGCCAGATTAAGATTAAGCAGGCCACGTGAAGCAAATGTTTCAACAGGAATGCCTGCTTCCTGCATCCTGGTAGCGAGAACAGAACGATCGGGGCACAAAACAATTTGATCAATGCCAGAGGCCTTGAGGGCTATTGCGAGATAGGCAGCTTGTTGTTCTCCGCCGCGCCAGGACGTCGGTGTAGAGACATGCAGGATCGTCAAAGCGATATGCCTTTTTGGAGATAATACAATCGCAGGTATTTGAGGAATACAGCATGGGCGCTGTTGACCGCAATCGTAAATCCGGTAAGCCCGTCGAGAAAGCCGAGTTTGAAAACGAAATGGCGCATAAAACGGGCAACGGGTTTGTAGATAATCTTCAATATACTCGAACGATTCCCGTTGTTGAACATCGAGACGGCCCCGATGGTACTGAAACGATCTATTTGTTTGATGTGATCAGAGATAGTGCTGTACGAATAGTGTTGCAGGTCACCCTGGAGGTGCATCAATTTAGAACCAAGATTTAGCCTGAATCGATCGTGAGGATTAACGCCGGTCCACTGGCCTTTACGGCGATCGTAGAGACGTAATTTGACATCTGGGTACCAGCCGCTATGTTTTACCCAGGTGCCGCAATAGTTGGTAATGCGATTGAGCGTGTAGCCATCAGCCTTAGGATCGGGAAATGTGGAGAGGATGGTCGCTTTGAGTTCGGGGGTAAGTGCTTCATCTGCGTCAAGGGAAAGTATCCAGTCGTTTTTCGCCTGAGCCGTTGCAAAGTTTTTTTGCTCGATATACCCAAGGAAATCCTGTTGGATGACCGTGGCGCCCATAGAGCGGCATATATCTGCTGTATTGTCGACTGAGCCTGAGTCTACGACGATGATTTCATCACCCACTCCCTGGACGCTTTCGAGGCATCGGCGGATGTTGATTTCTTCGTTGTAGGTGATTATAACTACTGTGAGCATGATCCCACAAAATAGGAATTTTGTAGAAGAGGCTGAAAAGGCCCAAGAGGCTGAAGAGGCGAAAGAGGCTCAAGGGGCGAAAGAGGCTCAAGAGGCTGAAGAGGCGAAAGAGGCTCAAGGGGCGAAAGAGGTTAAAGAGGTTAAAGAGGCGAAAGAGGTGAAAGAGGCATAAGAGGCCAAATAGGTCAAAGAGGCGAAATTGATTTAATTTCTTAAATCCTATTTAGCACCGATGTCATGTTTGATTGTAGTGATTAGATTTTGGATCATACCTGAGATGCGTCTGGATCGCACGATAGCTTCTTTACAAATGGTATCATCGATAAGGAGCAACTGGTTTGCTATATAGAGTTGTGTGCGAAGTTCACCAGATGAACCTTTTGCATAATACAGGAATTTTACAAATTCTTTATCAGATTGCCTCTCAAACCCTTCAGCAATATTGGAGGGAATGGATATAGAGCTACGGATTACCTGATCTTTAAATATAAATTCCTTTGAATACCTGAACAGGGTGTAAATGTCGCACGCCAGTTTTACCCCTTCTTGCCATATGATCAAATCTTCAAATTGTTTGTAATGACTTCTTTTCATTTTGGTCCTTTATTAAAGTTTATTTTTAAATAGTCCCTTGAGCCTCTTTGGCCTCTTCAGCCTTTTAAGCTTCTTAGGCCTCTTCAGCCTCTT
>JAGOIB010000190.1 GCA_017995875.1 Saprospiraceae bacterium | reverse complement strand
CTATCCAGGAGAAACTGATCCAACTGATCAATAGAAATTTTTACGGTAATGGATTTCGTGAGTTCTTCACCGATACTTGCCAGCATGCGTGCAGACGTAATCCTGAATTCATGCTCCTGTCCATTCCAGCTAAGTTGATAATGACCTTCGACAAACAAAGCTTCTCCTACGGTCATGATGTCTCTGTACTTTTTGTAGTCTTCGTTGAAAAGCCTGATGTCGAGTGACCCTCTGAAATCCTGCAAGGTGAAAATCCCCCACCCGGTTCCTTTTTTGGTCACACGATGATCTGCGCTTGTCACCATGCCGGCCAATTTAAGATGCTTATCCTTGTATACGGTCACCATGTCCAGCGGACAATTGGTGAAGTGTTCTATTTCAAGTCTGTAATCATCCAGCGGATGGCCTGACATGTATATTCCTGTGATTTCCTTTTCCCTGGTAAGTTTTTCAATAAGCGACCAGGCCGGAACTTGTGGAAAAGGGGGCTCCTGAAACATATTGCCTCCAAGGTCACCAAACAAGGTTAGTTGTGTCTGGCTGGCTTGTGCCTGCACCGATTGTCCATACCTGATGGCATGTTCGATGAGTGATTCATACTTGTCGGTAGGTGCAAAATATTGTGCGCGATGTGTCCCTTCAAAACAATCCATTCCACCTCCCATCACTAATGCTTCCAGTGCTTTCTTGTTGACAGCTTTCAAATTGACACGGGACGTCATGTCAAAAATACTTTTAAACGGACCATTTGCCTTGCGCTCATTGATGATATCATCACCTGATCCTTCACCCATATTTTTAAGCGCAGAAAGACCAAAACGTATCGCCCCTTTTGCGTTAACAGTGAAATTGATATTACTTTCATTTACATCCGGCGGTAATACAGGGATGTTCATCCGTTTGCACTCACGCAAAAAGAAATTGAGTTTGGTGATATCATTCTTGTTGTGCGTAAGTACAGCTGCCATAAACTCAGCGGGATACTGAGCCTTTAACCATGCGGTCTGGACACTGAGTACGGTATATGCTGCACTGTGTGAACGATTGAAACCATAGCTCGCAAACTTAGACATGATTTCAAAAATCTCATCAGCCTTCACAGATGGGACACCCTTCTTTGTTGCACCTTCAACAAAAATCTGACGGTGCTTCTCCATTTCCTCAGCTTTCTTTTTACCCATTGCACGTCGCAACATATCCGCAGCGCCGAGGCTATACCCTGCCATGATCTGCGCAGCTTGCATGATCTGTTCCTGGTATACCATAATTCCATATGTGGGTTTCAGGATATCCGTCAACCATTCATGTGGGTAATCAACCGGTTCCTTACCATGTTTACGATTGACATAGATCGGGATATAATTCATAGGGCCCGGACGATATAGCGCATTCATCGCAATGAGATCCTCGATATTGGTTGGCACCAATTCTCTCAGATACTTTTGCATACCAGCGGACTCAAACTGGAATATACCGATAGTCTCTCCTTTCTGAAAGAGTGTAAAAGTCGCAGGGTCATCCAGCGGTATTTCGTCAGGATCAATCAATTCCGTTGTGCCTTGTCTTTCTGCAATGATCTTGATAGCATCCTTTACTATAGACAAGGTCTTTAAACCCAGGAAATCCATTTTCAGCATTCCTGCTGATTCGACAACACCGCCTTCAAACTGTGTAACTAATAATTCTGTTTCAGAAGAAGTGCACACAGGGATGTATTGCATGATATCCCCGGGAGCAATAATGATCCCGGCAGCGTGAATACCTGTATTTCTTACTGTGCCTTCTACCTGTTGTGCAAGTCGCAGGATTTCACCTTCAGGTGTCTCCAGCTTTTCAATGTCACGAAGTTTGCGGATGTTTTCAAGATCGCGTGATTGTGCTCCGTCTTCTGCTTCCTTACCAGGTTTAAATATTTTGGCAAGCGTAGTACCTGGTGTGATAGGTACCATTTTAGCAAGACGATCAGTATCAGGTAGTGGCAACTCTAATACTCTGCCAACATCCCTGATGGAAGATTTCGCCGCCATTGTACCGAAAGTGACGATTTGTGCGACCTGGTTCCTTCCATACTTATCTACTACGTAATCAATGACGCGTTGCCTACCTTCATCATCAAAGTCAATATCAAAGTCGGGCATGGATACACGTTCCGGATTGAGGAATCGCTCAAAGAGAAGATTATATTTTAACGGATCGATATTGGTAATCTTCAAACAATAAGCAACGGCAGAACCAGCACCTGATCCCCGTCCCGGGCCGACACTCACATCCATCCGACGTGCTGCGCTGATAAAGTCCTGAACGATGAGGAAGTATCCGTTGAAATCCATTTTATGGATGACACTCAATTCCCAATCGAGGCGCTCCTGTATTTGAGGTGTGATTTCTTTATATCGATGTTTTGCCCCTTCGTACACAAGTTGGCGCAAATAGGTTGTTTGGTCTTTTAGTCCGGGTGGAACAGGGAAATTTGGCAATAAGACATCCCTCGTCAGTGAAGGTGATGTGATCTTATCAAATATCTCATTCGTATTATCAATTGCTTCAGGAATGTCCGCGAAAATAAAATTCATCTCCTGTTGTGTCTTGAAATAAAAGTCCGTGCTGGGGAATTGAAATCTTCCCTGGTCCGACATTTTCTTTCCGGTATTGACACACAGGATAATATCATGTGCCTTTGCATCTTCTTCATTGATGTAGTGTGCATCGTTGGTGGCAATGACTTTGATATTATACTTCTTTGCAAATCCAATGAGCACCTGGTTGACGTGTTCCTGGCTCATGCCGGTGTCATCAATCGTATCGAGGCCGCGCTGTCGTTGTAACTCTATATAAAAATCTTCGCCAAAAATATCAAGCCACCATTGTACTGCTTTCTCTGCTTTTTCAAGATCTCCGGTCAGAATGGTCTGTGGTATTTCCGCGCCGATGCAACAGCTTGTTGCAATGAGTCCCTTGTGATATTGTAGTAATAATTCCTTGTCTATTCTTGGAAAACCGCTGTATGATCCTTCGATAAATCCAAGTGAGCACAACTTTGAAAGATTCTGATAGCCTTCCTGATTTTTGGCGAGAAGTAACTGGTGATAACGGTGATCCTTTTCTCCTTTAGAAGTTTGAAATTGTCTCTTGTGCCGATCCTGAACCAGATAGAATTCACATCCCACTAATGCTTTGAGGTTGCGCTTTTTTGCTTCTGATACAAATTCAAAAGCACCGAACATATTGCCATGATCTGTGATGGCGATTCCTTTCTGGCCATCCGCGACGGCCTTGTTCATCAATTCAGGAATATGGGAAGCACCATCCAATAGTGAATAGTGCGTGTGGCAATGTAAATGGACAAATTCAGGCAT
>JAGOIB010000189.1 GCA_017995875.1 Saprospiraceae bacterium | reverse complement strand
CTGTTTTCATCCTCGCCGAAAATGCTGTTTTTCCAAACAATAAATAAATCACTGCCCGGAGCAAAGCGCCATCTGAAATTGGTATCAATAGTCCACGCATTGAAATTGATGTTTTCGTTTTCATCATACACTCTGTCTTCGACAGTACCATCTTCCTGAAGGGTATAAAAATGGGTATAGGTGACACGCGTCCAGTTGTGGCGCAACCTGAAGGAAAGTGACATTTTAGGGTTGAACGTATACTGCATTTCATACAGCTGCGTGATGTCCCTAAAGTCTCTCGCACCAAAGACAATCTCCTCACCAATTTCCGTTATGTAGCCACGGTCAAGGGTCATAAAAAGCTGCTCGAAGTTGTAACCAACTGTAAAATGGTTATTGACCCTGTACTGAATACCAAGACTGGAGCCAAGTTGATATTTGTCTTTTTCATGAAACTTATTATACCGGCCAGAAGCACTCAGGAGAAGTTTTTTTCTTGAGTCGGTATGCATATTGATACCCCAGTTTTTAAATGCAGGATATTCAAAAAACCGTCCGGGTACTCTCGGTTCAAAATAGTCGTATCCATTGGTGGGCTGCATATACATCCAGACATTCACCTGATAAAAGTTTTTAAATAAACCGAAAAACCAGGTTTCAAATCCTGCACTCGTAAATAAATTTGATCGATACTGATCCTCCTTCGCTCCGGGAAATCTATACAATCCTGAATAGCGGGCATTGAACCCCATGCCTCCATTCAGGAAAGGTCCGAAAGCCTCATACTCATTGTAGGCAATAGACCCATGCCATGAATTATCATTATTGCTTTCGAGATATCCCAGATCATTTTGATCATACGTATCACTCAACACATTATGACTTACCGACCATGTGAGGTTTCCGGAGTTTCGCGCCAATTCAATATAATATTTATACCCATCTACTTTTTCTGCCTCGCCCCATTGCTGACTATAGGCTGCACTTCCGGAAACACCATATTTATTTGCCTTATTGCGAAGATCAAATTCCATCCCAATGACATTGGCATCCCTCGCTGAGCCTTCACGCATGACATTGGTATTGACCAGCGACACATAGGAGTTATTGGAAAGGTTTTGATCCACCACCAGGACATTATAATTTGTCCATGGTTGCAACAACGCTTCTCTTTTGATACCGGTAGTACTATTTTTTATTTCTGCATGCTGTCTTGGAGATAATGCATTAAAATAACCAAGGCCGGTACCATGTTTGTCGCGTCCGGATATCTTGGTTGCATTGATCAATCGCGAATCTGTCTTTAAGGATGTTGCACTTTCATTTTCATCCAGGCCATCGCTCAACTGATCATAATAATAGGGTGTGCCACCAACTCTCCGGGAATAAAATAAATCCGCTTTTGAAAACAACTCTGTTCCTTCTGTAAAAAACTGCCGGTTCTCATCAAACTGTACCTCGAAAGGTGAAAGGTTTAATATTTCATTGTCCGATTGCGTCTGACCAAAATCAGGTATCAATGTCATGTCAAGGGTATACGCATCGCTGATCCCGTATTTAATATCCATCCCTGCGTTATACGAAGATCCCCAGGAGCTGTTTTCTCCTGAGGCTGGATCATTATAGTTTTCAGCATAAGCGGCCACAAAGGGTGTGGCGGAAAAACGTGGTGGTGGCTTTATATCATGTATCCCTTCCAATATGCCGGATTGGGAAATGAATCCATCCTGATCAGGAAGAATCGGATTCCAGAAACTTTCTTCCTGGCGCTGATGAGAACGCCTTCCAAATTGAATGCCCCAGTGTTGCTCCTCCTGGTCCGGAAAACGAAGTGCGCTATAAGGGATTTTTATTTCGCAGGTCCAGTAGGTTTCATATTGATGCACATCGCTATCCCAGACAGCATCCCAGGATCCATCATCGCCCTGTGAAGTAAATTTTATATCCGTTTGTACCCCGGAGGCAGAAACCACGAACCCATATCCAGTAAGTCCTTTTGCATAACAATCCAGGATCACAGCAAACCAATCTATCTTTTTACTGTCATCCAGGTTGTCGCGTTCAAATAATTCATTGCCGATGCGGCTGATTTCTCCTTCGTCCAGTTCGGCACCAATGTAGATGCCGGTATCATCATACAAGACTTTTATACAACAAGGATGTGTAGCGGCTGCTCCCGGGTTGGGTTTTGTCTGAACGAAATCAGAGACGAAATCACATTTATTCCAAAAAGATTCATTGAGCAGGCCATCGATTTGAATGGTCTCCTCAACTCTTTGGGCGGTCACTACTTTTTTAGCCTGTGCCACCATGAGCAGATGACAACACATAAAAAAGAAGCATAAAAAGAAAGTAGCATTTCTCATGTAATACTTTTCTCCAGGCCTAAGGACAACAATTTATAGCTTAGGGTTGTATGGTCTCTGAGGAATATATTAAGTCACACCCTTTATAGACATATAAACGTTTATAATGGGGTGTAATAACATGAGGGGCATCATTAGGGCGATAAAAACCCTAATTTTGCCCCCGAAAGCAATACCAAAAGCATGAGCGTTGTAGAAATGAAAGTCCCGGTGATAGGGGAATCCATCAAAGAAGTAACCCTCTCTCAGTGGCTTAAGCCAGATGGGAGTTACGTAAAGCTTGATGAGGCTATCTGCGAATTTGAATCAGATAAAGCCACCCTGGAATTTCCGGCAGAAGCTGAGGGGAAACTCATTCATGTGGCCAAAGAAGGTGATGACCTGGCGATCGGTGCTTTAGTGGCACGGATTGATACAAGTGTTAAATCAATTGTCACCACTCCATCCGCTCCAAAACCTGTAGAAGCCACTCCCACCACACCGGTTACACCTAAGAAAACAGAAGCGACCAAATCAATCCCTTCCCCTGCTGCAGGCAAAATATTGAGAGAAGGTAATGTAGATCCTGTCAAGGTTGATGGTACAGGTAAAGAAGGCCGCATCACAAAAGCAGATGCTTTGCAGGCAGTCAATCAAAAACCTGTTGCTCCGGAAGTGTTACCACCCACTAAAGAATCAACTCCTGTCGCTGCACCCAATATATCAAATGCATTATTCAGCCGCGTGGACCGAACAGAGAAGATGTCAAGGATGCGGCGCACAATCGCTCGCCGACTGGTATCCGCCAAAAACAATACAGCGATGCTCACCACTTTCAATGAAGTGGATATGAGTGCGATCCTGGAATTGCGTAAGAAATATCAGGATGCTTTTGTGGCTAAGTATGGAATCAAACTTGGCTTCATGTCCATTTTTGCAAAGGCTTGTGCACAGGCCCTCTTAGAAAAACCGGATGTCAATGCTTTTATTGATGGTGAAGATCTGATCTATCATGACTACGTCGATATCTCCATCGC
>JAGOIB010000058.1:1796-12623 GCA_017995875.1 Saprospiraceae bacterium | reverse complement strand
ACCAAAACCCCTCGTTTAATTATTCATCGTCAATTTCAGTCTAACAATAGTTTATGGAGACAATCAATGCGATCGGACGTCGTAAAGCCTCAGTAGCCAGGGTCTATGTATCCAACGGCTCAGGCAAGATTAAAATCAATGGCAGGGAGTACAAAGAGTACTTTCCCCTCGCCCATATCAGTGCGCACGTCATAGCTCCCCTGCAGGAACTCGATGTACTCAGTACCTATGATATCAAGGTCAATGTGAATGGTGGTGGCTACAGAGGACAATCCGAAGCTATCCGTCTCGCGATTTCCAGAGCCCTGATCAAGATCAACGCTGATCACCGCGCACCATTGAAGATCAAAAAGTTCCTTACTCGGGATGCAAGAGTTGTAGAGCGTAAGAAATATGGTAAGCCTAAAGCAAGAAAGAGCTTCCAGTTTTCAAAACGTTAATCCAAACTATCTAATCACAAAAATATCAACACATCCATCATGGATAAACCATCATATCAGGACTTATTGGAAGCAGGCGTTCACTTCGGACACATGCGCAGCAAATGGAACCCTAAAATGCGCCAGTATATTTTTATGGAGCGCAAAGGAATCCATATCATCGACCTTAACCGCACCTCTGAATGTCTTGAGCGTGCAGCTCTGGCGATGAAGGCAATGGCCCGCTCAGGTAAGAAGATCCTGTTTGTTGCTACCAAAAAGCAAGCCCGCGAAATTATTGCAGCAGGTGCCAAGACCATCAACATGCCGTATGTAACCGATCGTTGGTTGGGAGGTATGATGACCAACTTCGCCACCATTCGTAGGTCTGTAAAGAAAATGAACAATCTGGAGCAAATGCTTACAGATGGTACATTGGCCAGCACCACAAAGAAAGAAAGACTCACGCTGACACGCGAGATGAACAAACTCAATAAAGTGTTAGGTGGTATCGCGGATATCAATCGCTTGCCACACGCCATCTTTATCGTAGACATCGGACGCGAACACCTTGCATTGGCAGAAGCTAAAAAACTAGGCATCAAAACATTTGCCATGGTTGATACCAATGCGGATCCTAACCTGGTTGACTTTCCGATTCCGGCTAATGATGACTCTTCAAGATCTATTTCTTTCATCACCAACTATATCACCAACGCCATCAAAGAAGGATTGGCTGAGCGTGGTAAAGAGAAAGAAGAACATGCTGAAGAAACCGCGAAAGCATAACACAGTTTATAGATTATCCTGTTGAGAAACACTTTATCCTAAAAATGACAACATCAATGAGTACAATATCCGCAACAGATGTCAAAAATCTCCGGGAAATGACCGGTGCAGGTATGATGGATTGCAAATCCGCACTTACGGAAGCAGGTGGCGATTTTGATAAAGCTATTGAAATCCTGCGTCTGAAAGGCCAGAAGCTTTCTTTAAAAAGAGCTGATCGTGAAGCTAAAGAAGGTGTTGTATTAGCACTGGTTTCTGCTGACAGTAAGAGAGGAGTCGCTATCCGATTAAGTTCTGAAACAGACTTCGTTGCTAAAAATGAAGACTTCGTCAATCTCGCGAAAGAATTCGCACAAATCGCACTTGATTCTTTTCCTGCTGACCTCGAAGGTTTGCTGAAACAACCTTATCAGAATATCACCATCGGTGAAAAGGTATCTGAACAGGTCGGTGTGATCGGTGAGAAAATTGAGTTAGCCGACTATCAGCGCATCGAAGCACCACAGGTAGTTTCTTATATACACATGGGCAACAAAGCCGGTGTAATCCTTGGACTCAATTCAGCGGATGCTAAGTTTAAAGATGCAGGAAGGGATGTAGCTATGCAAGTAGCTGCCATGAAACCTGTTGCACTTGATAAAGATGGTGTAGATGCATCAATCGTTGAAAAAGAAATAGAGATTGGTAAGGAACTTGCCCGTCAGGAAGGAAAACCTGAAGATATGCTTGAGAAAATTGCATTAGGCAAGCTCAACAAATTCTTCAAAGAAAATACGCTGCTCGCACAGGCCTTTGTAAAAGACAACAGTATGTCTGTCGAAGGCTACCTGAAGAGCATGGATAAAGATTTGACCGTGACTGGATTTAAACACATCAAGTTAGGTTAAATCAAAACAAAACATGAGAGGCGAATCAATTCTGATTCGCCTTTTTTTTGGACTGTACCGAAGGGGATAGTATAAATCAAAAAAGCAACCTAACTTTAGATACGTAAGTACTATGGCCAGATATAAAAGAGTTTTGTTGAAATTGAGCGGAGAGACCCTTATGGGGGATCAGAATTTCGGTATTCATCCGCAGCAACTCAAACATTATGCTTCGGAGATCAAGGCCATCACCGACATGGGAGTCGAAGTAGCCATTGTGATCGGAGGAGGCAATATCTTCAGGGGGCTGCAGGCAGAAGCGACAGGCATCGAGAAAGTGCAAGGCGATTACATGGGTATGCTGGCCACCGTGATCAATGGCATGGCCCTGCAGAGCGCCCTTGAACATATAGGACTATACACACGACTCATTTCAGCGATTGAAATGAAGGCCATTGCTGAACCCTATATCCGCCGGAGAGCAATACGTCACCTTGAAAAGGGACGGATTGTCATCTTTAGTGCAGGAACCGGAAATCCTTATTTCACTACAGACAGTGCCGCCGCTCTTCGTGCTAATGAAATAAATGCTGAGGTGATTCTAAAAGGAACCCGCGTGGATGGTATCTATACTTCCGATCCGGAGAAAAATAAGGATGCCGTCAAAATAGACCAGATAACCTTCGCTAAAGTAATCCGTGATGGCCTCGGCGTGATGGACATGACAGCTTTCACGTTGTGCCAGGAGAATGATTTGCCGATTATCGTATTCGATGTCATCACCCCCGGAAATCTCAAAAAGATCATTGAGGGTGAAAGGATCGGTACCCTTGTCCAGGGTTAAGGACCAAAGAACCGGGCTCACTGGCATCGATGAAACGACTCCTCGACATGGCTTGATTGACTCATTGCAGAAAAGTTATTTTTTACAAAAATTATCCATATTTGGGATCGGTTTTTGCCTCAAACACCGATAAAGAATCCATCGCCATCATGGATAAGCCTGAATTTATACATCACTATCATTCCAGGAAGTGGATTTATTTCATTTCACTGGTATGCCTGTTGGGGATTCTTATGCAGTGTTATCCAGTACAAAATGACCCCAAAGTCAAATCGATTGTTGCAGAAAATTCAGAAATAACCCTCAACCCGGCACAACTTTTAGGCAAGAAAATCTTTTTTGACTCGACACTTTCCAACCCACCCGGACAATCCTGCGCAACTTGTCATATGCCGAACAGGGGTTTTGCAGATCCGGAACAACTTGCCGTTTCCAGGGGAGCCATAAAATCAGTCTTTGGCACGCGGAATGCACCGACCATCACTTATGCTGCCTTCACTCCTTTCTTTCAATATGATAGTGTAGAGCAAGTCTATATCGGAGGATTGTTTTGGGATGGAAGAGCACCTACACTTTCAGAACAAGCAATGAATCCTTTGCTCACGCATCATGAAATGAACAACACCGACAAAAAGATGGTCGTGGAGCATATCATGAAAGCAGAATACAGGGATTTGTTTTTACTTGTGTATGGTCAGGATGCCTTTAGCAATATTGATGTAGCGTTTAGCAATATCGCACAGGCGATCGAAGAGTTTGAAGAAACGGCTGAAATAAGTCCGTTCACCTCAAAATTTGATTACTACCTCAAGGGGCAAGTAAAACTGACCAAAGAAGAAAAGAGGGGAATGGAAATTTTCAATGACACACTCAAAGCTAAATGTGCAGCTTGTCATCCGACCACACCTGATCCGTACACAAATGCGGTGCTCTTTACAGATTTCACTTATGACAATATTGGCTTACCGGTCAATCCACACTTGTTGGAGTTAAACAAAGACTATAAACCTGATCTGGGTTTAGGAGCGATCTTAAAAGAGGATGCTGAAAACGGTAAATTTAAAGTGCCGACATTACGCAACGTAGCCATCACAGCACCCTATTTTCATAATGGTGTCTTTAAGACACTGGAAGAAGTAATGGAGTTTTATAATTCAAGGGACAGCGGCAAGTTTGGACCTCCCGAAGTATCCGAAAATGTAAATAAGGAGGAACTCGGTGACCTCAAGCTTACAGAGCAGGAAATGAGTGATGTTGTAGCCTTTATGAAGACATTGACAGATGGATATCTGGTGAGTGATACCCTGAAATAATCAACCTGGCAACAGGCTTATTTTCCTCAATAGAATCTCCGCGATTTTCCGCTTCGACTCCACGGTCCAACCGGCGATATGTGGACTCAATACCACATTTTCCATTTGACACAATTCTTCAAACACTTTTTGGAAATCTTCATTACCTAAAGAAGGAGGTTCAAATGGAAAAACGTCAAGACACACTCCTCCTAGATGACCAGATCGCAGAGCGCTTACCACATCATCGAGATTTATGTTTTTACCCCTTGAGGTATTGATGAGTATTACCCCGGATTTACATTTTGAAATGAAATCAGCATCGACCATCTCCCTTGTCTCATTGGTCAGCGGAATGTGAAGAGAGATGATATCTGATTGCTGAAGCAGTGTCTCCAGATCAGCGATGGTCACATGATCAGTCCCATAATCAACAAGAAATTTATCATAAGCCAGGACACGTACATCCCATCCTTTCCACAATTTTCCAAAAGCACTGCCATTATTTCCAAACCCGATGATGCCGATTGTCTTGCCGGCTATTTCCCAACCCCTATGGAGTTCTCTTAACCATTGCCCATCACGAACACTTCGATCTGCCTGAACAAGTTTGTTGGACAGGGCCAATAGCATTCCCATGGCATGTTCTGCTACAGCCTGTGCATTCCCTTCCGGTGCACTGATCACAGCTATTCCCTTTTCGGCAGCCGCTTCAAGATCAATTATATCGAGGCCACTACCCAGCCGGGCAATCCAACGAAGAGCGGAAGCTGAACCCAAAGTGGCCCTGTCAATGGCACATCGGGTGTTGATAACCACTCCTTTATACCCATCAAGTGCCAGGTTCATCTCCTTTCGGCTCATTTCAGGGGCGTAGGTGGTCGAAAAACCCATGGATTGGAGGCCTTCCAGCAGGACAGGATGGACATAATCAGTGATTAAGACATCTTTATGCATCATATTCGTCAGTAAAGGGCTCTCTTTTTTGGCAAATAGTATCTTTGTCCGATTTTTTAAGGGACTCGTCCCATTTTGTTACAAAGCCAACCGGTAAATGCCCAAAGATAGTAGTATCCGTTCTGTACTGATCATCGGCAGCGGACCCATCATCATCGGACAAGCTTGTGAATTTGATTACTCCGGTTCACAGGCCTCCAGATCCCTCAGGGAAGAAGGAATTGAAGTCAGTCTGATCAACAGCAACCCAGCTACGATCATGACGGATCCGGTTACAGCCGACCATATCTATCTCCTCCCGCTCACTGTCGACAGCATCATCCAGATCCTCGAAGAGCGCCAGATTGATGCCGTATTGGCGACCATGGGTGGTCAGACTGCCCTCAATCTCGCTATCGAAGCAGACAAGCGAGGTGTATGGAAGAAATATAATGTACGTCTCATCGGTGTAGATATCGCTGCTATCGAACTGACCGAAAACCGGGAAGCCTTCCGCGACCACATGATCAAGATCGGAATGCATGTCGCCCCGAGTTTTATAGCCAATTCATTCCTCGAAGGAAAAGAAGCTGCCCAGAAAATTGGCTTCCCCCTCGTCATCCGCCCTAGCTATACCCTGGGAGGAACAGGCGGTGGAATAGTCATGAAGGAAGAATTCTTCGAAGAAGCACTCCGTCGGGGACTCAATGCATCCCCAACCCATGAAGTCCTCGTTGAAAAAGCTGTGCTCGGCTGGAAGGAATTTGAACTCGAACTCCTTCGCGACCAGAATGACAACGTGGTCATCATCTGCACTGTTGAGAATATTGATCCCATGGGTATCCATACCGGGGATAGTATCACTGTAGCACCTGCAATGACCCTTAGTGACACCGCCTTCCAACAAATGCGCAACGGGGCCATTAAGATGATGCGCTCATTAGGCAATTTCGCCGGAGGATGTAACGTACAGTTTGCCCAGGATCCTGCCACCGAACAACTTATTGTTGTTGAGATCAATCCGCGTGTGAGCCGTTCTTCAGCACTTGCCAGTAAAGCCACCGGATATCCGATCGCTAAGATTGCCGCAAAGCTTGCTATAGGATATCATCTCGATGAACTCAAAAACCAGATCACCAAAACCACCAGTGCTTTTTTCGAACCGACATTGGATTATGTGATCGTGAAAATGCCAAGATGGAATTTTGAAAAATTTCATGGCTCAGAACATACGCTTGGGCTGCAAATGAAATCCGTCGGTGAAGTCATGGCTATCGGCCGCACCTTTCAGGAAGCATTGCAGAAAGCATGTCAATCCCTCGAGAATAACCGCACCGGCCTTGGCGCTGACATGAAGGAATGGATCAGCACCAACGACATCATGGATCGCCTTGAGATAGCCGGTGATGACCGCATTTTCCGTTTGAAAGACGCCTTGAGGTTAGGTGTGTCAGAACGCAGTATCCATAAACTGACCTTGATCGATCCATGGTTTATCAAGCAGATCAAAAACCTCGTCAAAGCTGAAGAACGTTTGTTGCGCTATAATGTAGCAGAAGATATCCCGGTTGATTTTTTCAGGGAACTGAAACAGATGGGGTACTCTGATTCACAGATCGCATGGCTGATGCGCATCAACGAACATGAAGTCACACGCTATCGATACGCTCAGGGTATCCGTCGCACATACAAGATGGTGGACACCTGTGCGGCTGAGTTTGAAGCAAAGACACCTTATTTCTATAGCACATTTGACACGGAAAACGAAAGCATACCATCCTCTAAAAAGAAGATTATTGTTTTGGGTTCAGGTCCAAACCGTATCGGCCAGGGCATTGAATTTGATTATTGCTGTGTACATGGAATCCTTGCGATCAAGGAAGCAGGTTTTGAAGCGATCATGATCAACTGCAATCCTGAAACAGTCTCTACCGATTTTGATATCGCAGATAAGCTTTATTTCGAGCCGGTGTATTGGGAACATATCAGGGAGATCATTGAACTTGAAAAACCGGAAGGTATAATCGTTCAGCTCGGAGGACAAACCGCGCTCAAACTCGCTGAAGAATTTCACAAGAATGGTATCAACATCATCGGTACTGATTTTGAGGACATGGACATAGCTGAGGATCGGGGAAGATTTTCAGACAAATTGAAAGAACTGGGTATTCCGTATCCTAAGTATGGAGTGGCACATGAAGTAGATGATGCGGTTCGAATAGCCCAGGAAGTTGGTTACCCTGTCCTGGTAAGGCCATCGTATGTATTAGGCGGACAGCGCATGAAGATTGTCATCAATGATCATGACCTCGAGCGCCAGGTCCTTAGCATCTTCAAACACATGCCTGACAACAAGGTATTGATCGACCAGTTTCTGGAGCGTGCCAAGGAAGCGGAGATTGATGCCATATGTGACGGAGAAGATGTCCACATCATGGGTATCATGGAACACATAGAACCCGCCGGTATTCATAGTGGGGATAGTTCAGCAGTACTGCCTCCATATAGTTTAAGCCAGGGTGCCATCGATCAGATGATTGAGTATGCCAGGAAGATTGCATTTGCACTCAATATCCGTGGACTGATCAATATCCAGTTTGCTATCAGGGTTGCAAAAAATGGAATTGATGAAAAGGTCTATGTCATTGAAGCCAATCCAAGAGCTTCGAGGACAACTCCTTTTATTGCCAAAGCCTATAAAATCCCATATCTCAATATTGCTACCAAGATTATGTTGGGCACCCATATGCTCAAGGATTTTGGTTTTGAAAAACAACTGAAGGGCTATGCGATCAAAGTCCCTGTTTTCTCTTTTGACAAATTTCCGAATGTTGATAAACGACTTGGACCTGAGATGAAGAGTACAGGAGAAGCCATTCAGTTTATTGATGACCTGACGGATCCGTTTTTCAGAGAGCTGGAAAGGAATAGGAATATGTATCTGTTTGAATAAGATTAGGAGGTTAGAAGATTAGAAGGTTAGGGGTTAATGAATAGCTGACAATCTTAAATTGACTATCATTATGTTAGTCCCCTTTTAGGGGATTTAGGGGCAATAGAGACAAATGTGCTGAAGAGATTAATATGTAAGGCGGTAATCGTAGATCGTAAATTGTCATTTGTCAATCAGTTTGTGTTATTCCCGAAAAGTGCTTCCAACCTGAGGCAGCAGATCGAATACTGGTTGCGTTTTTCTAATCCTTTCAAGAAAGCTGGAAGAATCCCACGAGACTTATACCATGAGTACCATACCAGAATCAAAGCAGGACATCGCTGAAATTCGACTAAAAGCGGTATATGAACGCTTAAATTTTTTTAGGGGATGTTTTTAATTGACAGATTTACGTCATTTACTCTATTGATTTGCAACAAAATAGGGGTTCGAACGGAGATATTTGTCAATTATTTTACGAACCAAAGCTTCTTAAGTGGGTACTCATAATATTTTGTTAACATTGTGGGCTAATTTGCGCCCTATATCTCATTGCTAAGTTGGTAAAAAGAAGAATTTATGATCAGACGCTTACTTCTCATCTCTGTTTTCTCTTCGATCGGGCTGGCGGCCTGGAGTCAAACCTCACTGGAAGGAAAAGTCACTGACGTCACCACTGGTGATCCCTTGATTTTTGCCAATGTGGTCCTTTTCCGAAATGGTAACCTGATCACAGGAACCCAGACGGATCTCGATGGTAACTATGTATTCTCTTCCATCGACCCTGGTACCTACGATGTGGAAGCTAGCTATACTGGTTTTCCAACCCAGCGTCAGACAGGCGTGGTAGCACTGGCAGGCAAATCCATTCGACTCGATTTTAAGCTCGATGCAGGTATGGTTTTGAATGTTGTCGAGATTGTGGCCTATAAAGTGCCTCTTATCGAACAAGATAATACCACCCAGGGCGGTATTAAGACTGCCGAACAAATCAGGAACCTTCCAACTAAAAATATCAACGCCATAGCCGCAACCACGGCTGGGCTTTCAAGTATTGACGGTGGTGATGTCAACATTCGTGGTTCCAGGACAAATGCAACAAATTACTATCTGGATGGAATCCGGGTAGGTACAAACCAGCTGATTCCACAATCTGAAATCGAGCAATTGCAGGTGATCACCGGTGGTATTGAAGCTAGATATGGTGATGTTACCGGAGGTTTGATTTCCCTTACATCCAAGGGCCCTTCAGCGGCACTTGCAGGTACAGTTGAAGTGGAATCTTCAGAATTGACAGATCCATATGGCTACAACCTGTTTAGTGCCAATCTCAGCGGACCTATCCTCAAAAACAAAACGACTGGTCAGTCTATTATGGGCTTTCGGGTATCTGCTCAGTATAAAGACATAAAAGAACCAGATCCACAGGCTTTTGGAGGGTACAGGGCTACTGAAGCAGCTATCAACCGTGTTTCCAATGAACCATTGACGTATGTTAATGGCACTCCTATTGTTCTCTCTGAGCGATTGGAAGAAAGTGATGTCGAACTCCTGAAAGCAAGACCCAATGTAGGCGTCAAGCGAATAGACTTAACCGGAAAACTTGACTTCAAGGTCAATGATGCCATTGACTTCACTATAGGTGGCTCATATTATGATGATCAGAATCATTTTGCTCCTAACCGTGCCTGGAATCTCCTCAACTGGCAGAATAATCCGTATGAAAACAAAAATGGATATCTCTTCAATGGTAGGTTCAGACACCGCATTGGTGGTACACCATCTGCAAATGATCCAGATGCTGCTCCCGCACTGATTCGCAACATCTCTTATACGCTTCAGTATGGGTTTGAAAAGAATTTTACAGAACGTGGTGATGAACGTTACAAAGACAACCTGTTCCGTTATGGCTACGTTGGTGATTATGATGTGAGTTGGATACCTGAAACCGGTATCGCACCGGACACCAGTAGTCCTTTTGCAAAACCGCTATATCCTGGTGCAACCATCTATGGACAGCATTTTGGATATGCCGAGACTTTTGCAGAAGGCGGATATACCCCATCCACGACCATCAACCCATTACTGAATAGTTATAACAATGGACAAGATGTAACGGATTTCAGAACCTACAATGCATATAATGGATTCTGGTCTGATATCGTCAATAGCGCCTATTCCGGAATACATACCAATACAGGAGCTGTGTACGATCTGTATCGAAAGACAGAATCAGATATTCATACCGGAACACTAAATGCTTCTTTCGATATATTCCCTGGAGGATCAGAAAACGGAAGGCATAATATACAATTTGGTCTCATCTACGAACAACGACAGACTAGGAGTTGGGGGATCAATCCGGTAGACCTTTGGAATACCATGCGCGATGCTGCTAATAATAAACATATCGTAGGTCTAGACAGTAGCGTCGTCGTCGGCATAGATACGTTGGAAGCTTTGATAGACGGGCGACTTGGAGAATTTCCGGTATGTATCTATCAGACCCTTGTAGTAGAACAACCGGATCTACTCTTTTATCAGAAAGTACGCGAACTGACTGGCCAGGACTTGCATGAGTATGTTAATATTGATGGACTCAATCCGGATGATTTGAGCCTTGATATGTTTGCAGCGGAAGAGTTGACCAACGATAGAAAAATATATTATTACGGATATGATTACCTCGGTAATAAACTTCCGTTTGATGTAAGTTTTAATGATTTCTTTACTGCCGTAGATGATCAGG
>JAGOIB010000058.1:0-1696 GCA_017995875.1 Saprospiraceae bacterium | reverse complement strand
TATGATTACCTCGGTAATAAACTTCCGTTTGATGTAAGTTTTAATGATTTCTTTACTGCCGTAGATGATCAGGGCCGTAAAACACTTCCAGTAGCGGCCAACAAGCCAATCTACAGTGCTGCTTATATTCAGGACAAATTCACGTTCAAGGATATCATCTTCAGGCTTGGACTCCGTGTGGACAGGTATGATGCAAATACTAAAGTTTTGAAGGATCCGTATTCCCTGTATGAAATCATCAAGACCGGTGACTTTTATGATCTTCCTGATGTAGAGGAAGACAAACCATCCAATGTGCAGGATGATTGGAAAGTGTACGTAGTATCTGAAGGATCAACCAAGGTACGTGCCTACAGAGATGGTGATCAATGGTATACTGCAGATGGTACACCTGTCAATGATGGAACTGAAATTTTCGGTAGTGAAATTCCAAACCCATTTTATGTAGAAAGAAACTCTGCAGATCGTAACATCCGTAGCCGCAACTTTGATCCTGATGGTTCTTTTGAAGACTATACCCCTCAAGTGAGCTGGATGCCTCGTCTTGCTTTTTCATTCCCAATTTCAGATGAGGCAAACTTCTTTGTTCACTACGATGTCCTGGTTCAAAGGCCCCCATCTAACACAATTGCGACTGCATTAGATTATTATTATTGGTCAGAAGGACCTCCTCAAAACAATCCAAACCTAAAACCAGAAAAGACAATTGATTTTGAGGTTGGTTTCAAACAAAAAGTATCTAACACCAGTGCAATCACCCTGAGTGCTTATTACAAGGAGCTTCGGGATATGATCCAATCTCAAACGTACCTTAATGTACCTGGTGTACCCGGTAATAAATACGATTCGTATGGCAACCAGGATTTTGGTACAGTCAAGGGATTCTCTTTCAGTTATGACTTGCGTCGTACACAGAATCTTGAAATGACTGCTGCCTATACCATCCAGTTTGCTGATGGAACAGGCTCCAGCGCTACAAGCCAGGTAGACCTCAATATCAATGGCCGTGGCAACCTACGTTACCTCTCTCCACTTTCATTTGATGAAAGACACCGCTTGTCTTTGAATCTCGACTACAGGTATGGTTCAGGTAAACAATATAACGGACCACGCTTTTTTGGACTTGATTTCTTTTCAGATGCCGGTATCAACCTGCAGGCCAATGCTGCTTCAGGCAGACCTTATACCAAAGAACAGAAACCTCAGCGTTTTGGCGCTAACGGTATTGGTGGTGCTATCAATGGCGCACGTCTTCCATGGAATTTCGGACT
Organism: Saprospiraceae bacterium; assembly: GCA_017995875.1. The sequence goes on along the minus strand of JAGOIB010000058.1, from coordinate 425 downwards.
TGACCTCAGAATCGATAAATCATTCCGGATTGGAGGAAGTGAAGGTGCTAAACCACTTTTTGCTAACGTCTATCTCCGTATAGAAAATGTATTTGATGCCCGGAATATCATTGGTGTTTATACAGCATCAGGATCTGCATACGATGATGGATTCCTGGTAACACCTGATGGTCAATCTTCCATTCAGACGTTGATCGATTCAGGAAGAGAGGATGATGTTGATAATTACCTCCTATCTTATCAGTGGGGTGAACTCAACCCCGACTTTTTCACCCTGCCTCGCAGAGTGTATCTGGGTGCATCACTTCAGTTTTAATTTTGAATGTATTTCACATGTATTTATTCCATTGCTCATTAAGTAAGTGTAACATGAAAAGACAAATGAGACTTATCCTGGCAGGCTTGATGCTATTTTCATCAATGCT
>JAGOIB010000057.1 GCA_017995875.1 Saprospiraceae bacterium | reverse complement strand
TGCAAGCCGAACTACAATATGAAGTTTTCAAAAGGGTTGATGCCAAAGTCGCTTATAAATTGCAGGATTCACGGATCACATACAATGAAGGTGGATTGCGAAAGCAAATTTTTACACCTCAGTCCAGGTTCTTTTTCAATATCTCCTATGTCTCCAGCACCGCCACCTACAAAGGGCACTGGAGATTTAATCTTACCGCACATCATACCGGGGAGCAACGCATACCCGATACAGATACAAATCCAGTTGCATTTCAACTGGCTACGCATTCACCCGGCTACTGGTTATTCAATGGACAAATCACGCGTGTATTTAACAAGAACACCGAGGTATATCTTGGTGTAGAGAATATAAGCAACTATAAACAGGAGCCAGTGATTGTAGATCCCGAAAATCCATTCAGCCCTTATTTTGATAGCGGACTTATCTGGGGGCCGATATTCGGGAGGGAGATTTATATAGGATTTAGATATTCTATTAATTAGTATCCATTTACACTCAAGCTGACTCTCGATCCGGATTTAACGAATATGCATTACTACATAGAGATTGATTTTACTATTCAGTTTTGCCCCTACAGGGCAACAACAAAATTTATGGGCCTTGTTGTTACCAACCTTTAGCCCCTACGGGGCTTTGCATTCAGCACTGTACAAATAAAGTATCCTTTAGTACAATAGGTCTGTTGCACTGAAATAGCTGTAACAAGTTGTAACCTATTCTGCCCCATAGAGGCTAAAGATTGGTAACAATAAAAAGCTGTGATAGAATGTGATAAACAATGCCCCGTAGGGGCTAAAGGTTGGTAACGAAGGCAATGCAAAAAACCCTCTTGCCCTGTAGGGGCAAAACTGATCTCGGAAAAATTAACCCTCAATAATAGAAACAATAAAAAACCTGTCACGTGATGTGATAAACAAAGCCCCGTAGGGGCTAAAGGTTGGTAACAGATAAAACCCACTAATGGAAACTTGCCCTGTAGGGGCAAAACCGGGTAAAGACGCTATCATCAGATTAAGCAGAACCCAATCCATCCGTCCATCGTCCGAAGTCTTACGTCTTCAGTCTTACATCTCCAGTCTTAAGAGAAGATCGTATAAAACAAAAGGCCCAAACACATCGTGTCCGGGCCTTTCTGATAAAACTGGAAATTTTCTTTATTGTTTCACAAAAGGTATTGAGCCAAGGATCTTACCCCCGAGAACAAAATTTACATTATACATGCCACCGGAAAGATTAGCAACATCAAGTGATATGATGCCATTGTCCATATCCTGAGCATTGATGTGTTTCGCTCCAACCTGACGGCCACTCTGATCAAACAATCTCACCAACAAATCCTGGCTAGTACCAAAACCATGTTTGATGACCAGTTCATTTGTCGTAGGATTAGGATAGACCAGCTCAACATACTTCAGCAATTCATTTTGCAGGTCTTCAATGCCGGTTGTTCCTGTAGTGTAGAGTTTCAGGATTTCTGAGTCAGTCAACGCCTTATTATAAAGCTTGACTTCATCCAGTGCACCAATGAAAAACTGGCCACCATCTACTGGATTATTACCCATACCAAGAGGTAATGCAGTACTGTTCAGCTTAGTATTGACAGGCTGACGATTGACTTCCACACCATCTATGTAGATAATATCATCAGTACCATCGTGTACCATCGTTACATACCACCAGAAACCAAGAACGAGTTCGTTGCCATCTTTTGAATCCATGTCATGGATCAAATGGTCAAACTGAAGGTTATTACCATTGGTTGTCCACACAATTTTTAAGTGTTGTGGCAATGATATTTTCCATCTTTCACTCCAGTGACCGAAATCGATTACATAGGATTCAGGAATAGTAAGATTCTGTCCATCTACTCTTATCCAGAAGCTTACGGTTGCATAATCAGAAATCAATTGAACAGCATTGGACGCCAACACAGAGTCACCATCACCATCAAAGACGATAGCCATACCTTCAGCATTAGGACGATTCGTTACCGGTTCGAAGATTGGATTACCTCCGATAACACCATGATTATTGTAAGGTGTGGCGTCATTGGCATTTCCTTCAAACTTGTAATGAGCTACAAGACCTGGTTCGGCCGTTTCAATTGGCTCCGTAGTAGAGGCAACAATAAACGCAGTTTCTGAATTATTGCCGGCAAAATCATAAGCATATACCTCAAACGTATACAAGGTAGACGGATCAAGGCCTCCGATAAAAATCGAAACGGTGGCTGCATCCAGTGAGTCTGCATAAACACCATCTACAAAAGTTACATAGCCTTTGACAGCAGTATCATCTGTAGAAGCATCCCATGAAAACACTGCAGAATTAGCACCTGCAGATACAGCAAGATTAATTGGTGTTGATGGCGGGGTGATGTCCGGCGTTTCATCCATTCCTGACACCAGGGTGATAAAGGATGTAGCAGATTCATTACCTGCGAGATCCACAGCAGAGACACCAAACTCATATTCAGTCAGAGGTGTCAATCCTGATATAGTTGCATTGGTTTCTACAGTAGTCTGAATCTGTACCCCGTCCTGATAAACATTATAACCTGCTATGCCGGATTCACCATCCACAGAAGGTTGCCATGTAAGCGATACATTGGTAAAGCTGACAGTGCCTTCAAGGCCTGCAGGTGCGTCTGGCGCTGTAAGATCAGTCTCTCCCGGATCAGCAGCCTGTGCGGCATAAAGCGCAGCCACTTCAGGTGCAGTCAACGCGGATTGATAAAGTTGGACATCATCCAATCTTCCATCGAAATAATTGGCAACATCAATAGGATCATAGCCAATACCTAATGGATGAACTGTGTTGGCAAGATCACCTGGTGAATCTTTTGAATTGGCCTCAACACCATTGACATAAATATAGTCCTTGACACCATCGTGTACCATCACCATATGTGTCCAGGTGCCTGGCACCAATTCATTTCCACCACCTGCATCCAGATCAGAGCAGCATGATGTTGCATGTGTAGTCCAAACAGCTTTACCATGACTTGGTAAAGAAATCTTCCAACGTTCCTGCCAACCACCAAAGGATAGCAAATAAGCTTCACCACTGGCAGGAAGAGAATTAGGATTGACCCAGAAACTAACACTGGCCTTTGGTGAATTTAATTGCGGTGAGTTGTCAGCAGTAACACCACTGGCTCCATCAAAATTCATTGCATGATTAGCCCTGCCAAAACGATCAGTCGTAGCTATAGCTCCGGATACATCACCATTATTGCGATAAGGTGAATCATCTTTTGCATTTGCATTCAGTCCATAATCGGCTACCAGATCACCTGCAAAGACCGGTGGTGCGCTTTGAGCAGCATAGAGATCAGCTACTTCCTGGTCGGTCAATGGATGTGTCCAGATTTGAACTTCATCCATATCACCATTGATATAACTACCCTTATCAATTGGATCCCATCCTATACCCAGTGGGTATTTAGTATCGTGTAATGGACCACCAACATCTTTAGCAGCGGCTAATACGCCATTAATAAATATTTTATCCTGAGCAGTACCGTGTACAGCGACTACATGTGTCCATGCCCCAGGTACTAATTCATTGCCCGCACCTGCATCCATATCAGAGCAGCATGAAGTAGCATAGGTTGTCCAAACCACCTTACCATGACTTGGTAAAGATATCTTCCAACGTTCCTGCCATCCGCCAAACGACATCAGGTATACTTCACCGGTAGGAGGCAGTTCATTCATTTTAACCCAGAAACTAACAGAAGTCCAATCTGAATTATACTGTGTAGAATTATCAACGGTCAGATCTGTCTGATCGGTTGGATTGATAGCAACCGCGTTGTTAGCATACCCAAAACGGTCATAGGTCATTTGCGCATTGGATGATTGTGCATCGTTGCCAAACTGGCTGACATCCTTTAAGTCTCCAGTCATTGGTAGATCCAGTACCACTGGGTTTGGATCAATAATGGCTGAGTTTTGTTCATTGTACAGGTTGGTGATTTCACCATCCGTCAGCGCGTAGTTGTAGATCTGAACCTCATCTAGCGATCCGTCAAAGTAATTGGCTACATCAATAGGATCGTATCCGATACCTAAAGGATGTGTTGTATTGGCAAGGTCACCCGGAGAATCTTTTTCAGCTACGAGAACACCATTGACAAATATTTTATCCTTCGTCCCATCATGCACGAAAGCGGCATGTGTCCATTTACCGGGTACGAGTTCATTGCCACCTCCTGCATCTAAGTCTGAACAACAAGTTGCTGCATGTGTAGTCCATACCATTTTACCATGGCTGGGCAGGGATACTTTGTAGCGTTCCTGCCATCCGCCAAATGAAAGCAGATATGCCTCACCGCTTGCAGGAAGAGTATTTGGATTGACCCAAAAGGACACCGTTGTAGTTGCTGAATTCAATTGGGAAGAATTAGCTGCTGTAACACCGGAAGTCGCTCCATCGAAACTGGCTCCTTTCTTTCCGAAACCGAAACGGTCTGGGATGAATTCTACACCTTTACCGGTGGCATGATTTCCATAGGTAGATTCATCACGATAATTTCCACTGAAAGAATAATGCGCAACTAATTCATTGAATACTGGTGGAGGTGTTGACTGTGTTGTGTATAAGTCAGCAATTTGAGTTTCTGTCAATGCTCCATCAAAGATGTTAATCTCGTCCATGGCTCCTTTGAAAAAGTAGTCACTATCGATCGGATCAAAGCCAATACCCAGCGGGTGAGTCGTCGTTGCCAGATCGCCTGGTGAATCTTTTGAATTGGCCACCACGCCATTGACATAGATCAGGTCTTTTGCACCATCATGTACCATGACCAGATGTGTCCAGGCACCCACTGTGAGGGGATTGCCGGAATCCAAATCAGAGCAACATGATGTGGCATGTGTTGTCCATATCGGTTTACCATGCGAGGGTAAAGAAATTTTCCAACGCTCTTGCCAACCTCCGAAGGAAAGCAAATACACTTCACCTTGTGCGGGTACCTCATCCACTCTCACCCAGAAACTAACAGAGGTATTTGCAGATTGCAATTGAGCGGCATTATTGGCCACCAGGTGACTTTGTACTCCGTCAAAGAGGAAAGCCTGATTGGCTACTCCAAAACGGTCTTGGGTCAACGTTGCACCATGAATGGATGCATTATTGCCATACGAGGAAACATCTTTCGCGTTTCCGTTAAAATCGTAACTCGCCACAATTTGCTGTGCGCGAATGTCGGGTACCATGCTTGCCAACAACCAGATAGGCATCAGCCATGCGTAAACTCTTCTCATCATTAAATTGATTTTGTTGTTAGTGATATAGATATGATTATTGTATAGTGATAAATTCTTTTATCCAAATGTTTCCTGCTTTTTCAAGATGAATGAAATGCACGCCAGGGTTCAGTCTTGAAATGTCAATCGCTTTCATCCTTGATTCACCGAAAGAACCTTTCCATACTTCCGCTCCTTTGCTATCTGTTATGACCAGTTTGAAATCCGAAGCGATAGTATTTCCTTCATCTGTTCCTAACTCCACAGTGATTTTGTTGCTCGCCGGATTTGGATACACTTTCCATTCAAGGGGCGATGCCGTTGAAGGATCAGATATGCCTGTAATGACATGACCACTTTGCGCAGCAATGGAATCAGGCAATAATGCGAAATCATAGATGCGGACATCATCCATATTTCCCCTGAAATTGTACATCTGTTCATCCGGAGAAGCCTGCCCGATTTCAAGTTCAACCGGACTAGGATTGATATCTCCACTAAAGGAGATAAAATTCTCAAGTCGTCCATTGATATATAACAACATAAACCTGCCATCGTAACTGCCGGCAATGTGATAGTCTTTGTTTTCTTCCAGTATCGTCTCTGAATCCATATCCCTGACTTGTCCACTAACACTCTTCAATGTCCAGCGTACTTTTCTTTCAGGTGTGATAGAGATTTTCCAGCGATTCTGCCAGCTGCCATGCGAAATCATAAACCGTTCTTTGTCCCCAATCAATTGAGGGGTTGCAAAGAATGATACAGTAATTCCTTTGGTAAAATTCAAAATGGCTTCGTTGGCAACACGTATATGATCATTGATGCCATCAAAAAAGTATGCTGCAGAAGGATTGCCAAGCGTATCCGATGTGAGCTTAGCTCCGAACACGGTACCATTCAATTGATGTCCACTGATATCAAAGGCGTTACCTTCAAATGGATACCATGCTATGATGCTGCCTTCTGTATGTAACGACGGATCTTGAACCAGCAACTGTATGCTTGCTGTTGCAGTTCCTCCCCGCCCATCAGACACCATGAGTTGAACAGTATAGATTCCTTCAATTCCTGGCGCCAGCCAATCGCCTATATCATCCGAACCAATAATCTGTCCGTCATTAGCTGACCAGGTATAAGTGATCGGATCATCGTTAGGATCTGTTACTTCGGCAGTAAGCCGGATCATCCCGCCTGGTGTAGTATATTTCTTGTCTGCTTTAAGGCTAACAATGACGGGAGCATAATTTATTTCGCTGACCACATTAACTGTGATGATGGCAGTGTCTGTTTGTTGGGCTTCATCTTCAACAACCAGTTTTATATCAAATGTCCCCTCTTCATCAGGTGCTATCCAATTCGTTGTTTTAACAAGCCCTGATGTCGTATCATTCGGTAAAAAGAAAGTATACACCAGATCTTTTGTTTCCTGGTCTATTCCTTTTCCATAAAATGTTAGTGTACTATTTTTTTCTACGGTATAGCGTTCTGTTGCAAACGCCTGTATTCTTGGAGGATAGTTGTAGGCAATTTGTGATTGTCTGTAATCAACGACTACGTCATTGATCAGCATCTTGTCATTATCATAGGTGATCGTACCACCGGCTGGCGCTAATACAATTGAAATAGCTTGATCTGCTGGTATATCAATCGAAACCGGTCCTGATACATTCTGCACCAGAAAGGATTCAGAGATGGCATCGTAGATATCTGTTGGCCCGTCACCTGCATCGATCAAAACAGATTTTGTACTCACGTATGGATTGAAGAGGAGATAAGATGGATAGGCCTCATCGTTGAAAAAATCAGTCTTGAGTAAATCAAGTTTGAGGATCTTTTCCTGATTGGTTTTTTCAAGCAATGAGCCAAGGTATCCAATAGATGATGTGCTGTAAAGTGAAAGGTTTGTACCTGCCCATCCTCCTTTGAGTGCATCACCGGTTGAATAGGGGCTCAGGCCCGTCCAGACTTCACGCAATGCTTCATAGCCCATCACACCTTCAGGATCATGGACCGAAGACCAATTGTAAGCATCCTGCAGATGACTTGGTAAAGAACCGGGATACATAAGTCTTGTGGCGTTGGCCAGATTGAGCATCCATTTACCAACCGTTCTGGCAAATCGTTTGTCATATCGGACCAGAGGAACAAGATTGCCGGCTTGTTGTACTCCATTCAATTGAAAAGCATAATCATTACCTCCATCGTTGGCTTCACCTACAAGTCCTGAAACATCAATGCCATTCCATGTCCCTACAATCGTACCCCAACCACGAAGCGGTCCGCGATTGAATATCCAGAATAATAATTTTTCAATATTATATTCAGTGCCGATTTCCGCATTCATTTTTGCAGCAACATAAGCGCCGTAGGGAAGCTGTAATTCGTACGATGGATTTGAGTTTAAGTTGACAAGGAATTCCATGCTCCATTCAGCAGCACGTAAATAAGACTCATCACCTGTTTCTTTATACGCATGATACAGCAACCAGGCATAAGCTCCGGCAGCCTCGGGTTCATGCACGCCATCTGGATTTGGTTGCATATGAAGAAAATCCCATGCACGGTAATTCATCGAAGCACGTGTCCATGGTGTAGCACTCCCTCCCATGGCACTTACTGCTCCGGACATCCGATCAGCTACCTGATGAAATTGATTTTCTGCATCACCTATTTTGCCATACAGATCATAGAGCTGATAGAAATAAATATTGGGCATCATATCATACCACCAGTCACTTCCACTGTGGCCACCAATATTGTTGAGATACAGAAACTCTCCGTTGCCTTTGTTGAAATAATCCTGACTCATGAGGACCCAATTCCTTCCAAACTGATTGGTCTTATCAATGCCTACCAGGGAAGCACTCACCAGCGATGGCAATACATTGATACCTTCTCCATTGTTGTTACTGTTAGTACCTACATATGTGTCCAGACCAAAAGACGGACGCTCAGGATAATTCGTCCCTTGTGATTTAACAAAAACAAGTGGCAGGTACTGGCCACTCTTCTGAATATCATACACAAATGAATCATATGCAGTAGCGACATTCTTCCAGTCACGCATGAAATAAGGTGAAGGCTCATTTGGCATCTCTTCTACACGGGCTATTGCAATTTGGCCGGCCTGGGCCATGCTCACATTTGCACAGACAGTACAAAGGCCAATAAAGAATATCGTGCAGATCAAATACTTCATAGAAGATTAATTATAGTTTGGGTTTTGGATGAGATTCGGATTGAGATCAAGTTCTGTTTGAGGGATAGGGAAAACTTCGTTTTTACCTGCTATAAATCCATCAATCACATCAGCAGCAATACCCCATCTGACAAGATCAAAAAAGCGATGCATTTCAAACCCCAATTCAACAAGTCGTTCATGACGAATGATGTCAATCAGTTCAAGTTGATTGGTCGTTGTGATAGCGGGGAGAGTACTTGCCGGATCAACTGCCTGGGCACGTGCGCGTGCGCGTACAGTTTCTAAAGGAACCAGAGCCTCAGATGTTCTTCCAAGCTCTGCCAATGATTCTGCCTCCCAAAGTAATACATCTGCGTATCGTATTGCCGTATAATTGATGCTTCCATCCGATTTTTGTGTCACCTCGCTGTCATTTTGAAGGTATTTTCTGGGGCTGGCCCCGGTAGAGGAGTAAGAAGCCTTGTACGTAACACCAAAATAGGGTTCATTGTGACGGGCCACGGTAAACTTCAGTCTCGGGTCATTAGGCTCAAAGGCACTAACAAATTCCATACTGACTTCGCAGAAACCATAACCGTCCATAACTTTCTTGGAAAGCCACCATTGATTCAGAAAGTTGCCAACACCCAGTTCAAGATTCTCGTGTTGAATTTCCCACACAGACTCACTATTGTTTTGTGTAGAATCATAAAAGTTATTCCTGTAATCTTCCTGGAGTGAATAGATCCCAAGTGCTTTAATGTCGGAGACCCTATTGACGACAGATTGATAATCCTTAAGATAGAGATATGCTTTTGCAGCAAGTGCAAGCGCAGCTCCTTTTGTAACACGCCCTACATCGTTTCCGGAATAGCTCAATGGGAGCAACGTTGCAGCTAACTCACAATCTACAGCAATCTGCGCCCACACTTCAGCTTTAGGAGTTTGTGAGACATTGACTTCATCCGGTGATTGTATTTTCAGGATCAGCGGCACATCACCAAACACTTGTGTGAGGAGAAAGTGATAATATGACCTGAGGAAAAGCCCCTCGCCGATAATTCTGTTCTTCAGGTCCTGATCTGCATCGACCTGTGGTGTTTTTGAAATCACCGTATTGGCCTGAACAATCCCGGTATAATTCAATTTCCAGAAATCATTTATTTCCTGGGTTGCGGGAGTATGTTGCATAATGTCAATCTCAATTAATCCGGGACGGGAACCATCACCACCTGCCAACGCTTCTTCAGAAGCAAGGGTACCAAATACCCAATAAAAATTGTTGTTCTCATTGTTCATGAGCAATGGCTGGTAGGTGGCATTTATGCCTTGTATAGCATCGTCGGCAGTCTTGAAATAATTATCTGCATCGAGGACACCAAGGGGTTCTTTATCCAGCACATCGGTGCATGATGTACCCCAGGTGCAGAGCAGGACAAAAAGGATGGAGGTATATATGTTGTTTCTCATGATTTAAAATTTGATGTTCATACCGACAAGAAAAGTACGTGGAGCAGGGACAGTACCCCAGTCAATACCTACCGCAAGATCTGAGGATACATTATAGCCCTGCGTATCGTTGGTATTCGCCTGTATTTCCGGATCGAGTCCGGAATATTTGGTAAACGTGAATAGATTCTGAGCAGAAACGTAAAGACGGAGGTCTTTGATTTTATCTGTTTTCAAGAGGTTGTTAAAGGTATAGCCCAGTGTCACGTTTCGAACCCGTACATAAGATCCATCTTCCAAAAATCGTGTGGAGATCCTGCGATTGTTATTGCGATCATCAACACTGACTTTGGGGATGTCTGTATTTGTATTGGTGGGTGTCCAGCGATCCAGGATTTTAGCATAGCTGTTAAAGCCGCGAAGTTGGGTTTCGTAAGCAAAGTTTCCATAGAGGAAATACACATCATTTCCAAAGACACCTTGCACGAGCAAGGAGAGGTCAAAGTTTTTATAACGAACGCTCAGGTTTAAGCCAAGCGTAAAATCCGGAAACGGATTACCTATGTGTGCGCGGTCCTGATCATTGATCAGTGTATCCCCATTGAGATTGGCAAACTTGATATCGCCGGGTCTTGTATCTATAGATTGAAACGGACTTGCATCAATCTCTTCCTGGGTCTGGAATATGCCTTCCATTTGATAGAGATAGAACGAGCCCAATGGATATCCCGGTTCAGTACGTGTGATAGGACCATCTGATAATCCAAATCCACCAAGCAATGGTTCTGTACCTGCAAGAGAGATTACCTTGTTGTCAATCGTAGCGATATTGGCACCGATTTCATAATGCCAGTCATTGGTCGTGTGACGATAACTGAGTGCAAACTCCAATCCCTTATTTTCTACTGTACCTGCATTGACATAAGGAGGATTGAATGCTCCGGCAGATTGTGGTAAAGGAACGCGGACGAGGATATCATCTGTGCGCTTGATATAATAATCGGCAATGATCGACACCTGATCATTCCATAGACTCAGATCAATACCAAAATCAGTTTGTGTTGTAGTCTCCCACTTGATATTCTCATTTCCCGTTTCCACGATTTCAGTTCCGGTAGTGATGACACCGCCAAAAGGATATTCAAGGATTCCTGTTTCCACCAAGGAGCTATATGGATAGTTCCCGATTTCCTGATTTCCTTGTTGTCCCCAGCTTGCCCGGAGTTTCATGCTGGAAATCACATCCATGTTATCAAAGAAAGATTCGTTAGATATATTCCATGCAACGGATACAGCAGGGAACACAGCATATCGGTTTGCTTTTCCGAACCTGGAAGATCCGTCACGACGCACCGAACCATTGATGACATACTTACTCCTGTAATTATAACCTGCCTGCGCGAAATAGGAAAGGAGCCCCCATTCAGTAGCAACACCGGATGCATCGATGTCACCTAATTCTTGTGTTACACTGACATCAATAAACTGAAAATTGGGGTCAGTGAGAAAAAAGTTTCTGGCGGATGCTCCGAGATAATCCGTGCGGTTGTCAATCGCTTCCATACCAAGCAACAAACTGACATTGTGATCTTTTGCAGCGCCGATGGATGTGGAATAATCAAGCGTATTGTTCCAGATCATCGTGCGATCCGTTACATTGCCTCTGCTGAGAGATGTTGGATCATAAATGGCTGCAGAAAGTCTTTCTTTAAAAATAGTTTCATTTTGAAAGAGCACATCTGCACCAAGATTGGTCCTGAATGTCAGGTTGTCCAGGATTTTGTATTCAGCAAATACATTTCCAAAAAAACGATATCGTTGAACAGTCCAATCGGTGTGATCAATAAACGCGAGTGGATTTGCATTACCATCACCATACAACGTTGGATCACCAAGGGAGGCTGAGGTGTTGATATAATTTCCGTTGTCATCATAGATCGGAAATACAGGAGCAGCAATCAATGCATAGCGAATACCACTCAATTCATTGCCTGGTCCTCCACCGTCACCGGAGCTGTTGATGACATCGCGATCGGTGTAGGAAAAGGAAATATTATTTCCCACCCTGAATCGTTTGGTGCCTATGTCGCCATTGAAGCGGAGCAGATATTTATCGTACTTCTGTTTTTTGAATACACCTTCCTGGCTTGAATATTCTCCCATGAGATAAAAGCTACCATTGTCCCCACCACCTGATGCAGATAATGAATAGCGTTGGGTAGGTGCTGGATTAAAAACCTGATCCAGCCAATTGACATCACCAAGTGTATCAAGGATGGCCAGATCATATGTATCAAGTTGACGAATCGGATCGCGCAGGCTATTGGCATTATTGATCGCTTCATTGCGTATCAGCAGATATTCTTCAGTGTTGAGCAATTCCGGTAGGCGGTTTGCTTCCTGGATCCCGTAATAGGAGTCAAAACTAAAGGTAGGAGCACCTTTCTTTCCTTTTTTTGTCGTGATGACAATCACCCCATTAGCACTACGCGACCCATAGATGGATGCGGATGCGGCATCTTTCAATATTTCAATCGACTCAATGTCGGAAATCGAAAACATATTGATGTTTCCGGTGGTAGGCACACCATCAATGATGTAGAGCGGGTTGTTGTTTCCGAGTGTCCCTGCACCACGGATACGAACAGCAATATCATCTCCTGGAGCTCCGGTAGTCTGTGTGACCTGAACCCCGGCGGCTTGTCCCTGAAGGGCCTGATCAAGTCCGCTGAGTGGAAGATGATTGATGTTTTCGGCCTTTACCGTTGAGATTGCACTGGAAATATTACTCTTGATTTCCTTTTTGTAACCAACCACCACCACATCTTCCAGCAATTGCCTATCGGTTTGGAGCGTAATATCAATACTCGTTTGCCCATTGACAGCTA
>JAGOIB010000056.1:6245-12788 GCA_017995875.1 Saprospiraceae bacterium | reverse complement strand
ATTGAAAATTAATCTCTTTTCCTGTGGACAATTGATCAAAAAAATAACGGCTCTATTATCTTAAAACAGGGTTGCGTTTTATGTTGTGCTGTTTACTTGTTTATCGGCGTCCGGATTTCATAATACAAGGAAGATCCCTAAAGTGTATTCTGAGGAATGTTATGGCACAAGTACCTGCCCATGAAATCGCAGTCCAGGTTCCGGGCAGAGTATAGTGATGTGTGAGAACGAAAGAGCGTGAGAACGTAAGAACGTGAGAGGTGTGTGTGCGAGTTATAACTCTTACCTGGCAGTCACAGACTGCCATTCGTAATTACACAATGGTTGTGTTACTAATATTGTTTTGAAGTTAAAAAACTTCAAAAAGCGATATCTTTATTCTCCAAAAACTACTAACTACTAACTACTAACTACTAACTACTAACTGCTAACTGCTAACTACTAACTGCTAACTACTAACTGCTAACTACTAACTACTAACTACTAACTACTAACTGCTAACTACTAACTGCTAACTACTAACTGCTAGTTTCTAACTGCTAACTTTCCATGAATACTGGTTTAAAAGTAATTGCTCCTGCTTCTGTTTCAAATCTCGCTTGTGGATTTGACACGTTAGGGGTAGCTGTAGATATTATTTCTGATGAGATTATCGGGCGATGGGTTGATAAACCGGGTGTGCGGATCGTAGAGATCAAGGGATATAAAAATGGGATTCCATACGAAGTGGATCAGAACATAGCAGGCATTACAGCAACTTCTTTGCTAAAATACCTTGGAGAGGAAGGCCGTGGTCTTGAGCTTCGTATCAACAAAAACATTCCGGGAGGCAGTGGCCTGGGCAGTAGTGCCTCGAGCGCTACTGCTGCAGCTGTTTTGGTCAACGAATTACTCAACCGCCCACTTGATAAAAGATCACTCATTCCATTTGCACTTGATGGAGAAGTCTGCGCCAGCGGATCGAGACATGGAGACAACATAGTACCTGCCATGATTGGAGGATTGGTACTCATCCGTGATATCAATACGTATGATTATCACAGGATCTATACACCACCGGGTTTGTTTATGGCCATATTACTTCCTGATATGCTCATTTCCACCAAATCAGCACGTACTATTTTACGTCCTGATGTGCCACTTGAATCAATGGTTCATCAAGCCGCCAATCTTGGGTCCTTTGTGATAGGTATGCACAACAGTAATCTTGAACTTGTAAAGCGATCAATGGAAGATCACATCATCGAGGCTCAACGTAAGCATCTCATTCCCCATTTTGATATCATCAAAGAAACCGCTTTAAAACTTGGAGCGCTTGGCTGCAGCATCAGTGGTGCAGGGCCTGCCATTTTTGCCTTGTGTCAGGAGAAACTTATGGCAGAAGGCATTGCCGAAGCAATGAAGCTGATTTATGATCAGCACAAATTAGAATCACGAACTTTTGTTGGTGCATTTAATCAGGAAGGGACAGTGTTGATGTGACGCCTTATAATGTTTCAGTATATTTGTTAGATCTAAAACCTCTGACACATTGGGCGTTATCCTTTCAGCATTCTGTACTGCCTGCGGTTATAAGAAAGAAAACCTCTTTTTTGGCTCAGGTATGCGTAGCTCTTCGCCGCGACTATTAGCCAGTGATCCTCAAACAAACGAGATCATCCTCACTGGTCCGGATAATAAGAACTGTGATTTCTATCATGATCCGAAAATGTTCAAAGGGGAAAACAAAGATGGCTTTATTCAGGATTTTGATGTGTTTCTAAGTCCTGAAAATAATCAATGCCCACGATGTAAAAAGTACACGCTATCTTTTGAACCTATCGGCCAATGGGATTAATCTTCCTGGTTTCACGGACAAAGTCATTCCGTTTTCTTTTGTTGGCTTGCACATTTGCGGGCATATGCTATTGTGCACTCAATGTATATTCCATCCAGCGTGATCGACAGATTCTGAAAGAAGATCTGGTTGAGCTTTCCAAAATAAAATATGGCCTGTTCAGTGTTGACGAATGGAAAGTAATCCTGGCAAGCATCATCAGTAAAAAGATTGAGGAACTCAACTTTTCGCCTGATCAGCGAAAAGAGATGAAGGGTAAGATTTCTGCTTTTCTCACAAAGGCTGTTTCTGACTTTGAAGAACGATATTATGAGGACAACTCAAAATCAATTGGAGGTCTATTTCAAAATATGGGTGCTGAGCTTTTTGGTGTATTTGATAAGATAAAAAAAGATGTCCCAATCATTACTGACCAGATCCTTGAATTTCTCAATGATCCAGGAAACAGAGACAAGGTGAAGGGCTATATTGTAGATAAGCTTTCTGAATATACCGATAAGACGTTCTCTAAAATTGACTACGCAGAGCACAACCGGATTCTTGCGCAATATAACTTCGGGGATAGGAATAAAACGATCGCTGGGCTGCAATCAGAAATAGCAAGCGCAGATCATGATTCCCGTCTGTATCTGATTGTTCTTTTTGTTTTAATCCTGTTGGGCGGCGTGATGATTCTGTCGACCGGATCGATCTCGGATAAGGAGTTCCTGCTTTACACCATGATTTGTTTTTGCCTTCTCGGCGCGGGGTTATTACTCCCTATGATCGAAATTGATGCACGCATTGAAGAAATGTCCTTCACGCTTCTTGGCGAGAAGGTTTCCTTTACTGATCAGGTGCTCTACTACAAAAGCAAGAGTATCCTTGAAGTAGTTCGCCTCATGTTGCAACAGGGAAAGATGGATGTGCTGGCAGTTGGTTTTCTGGTGTTGTTATTTAGTGTGCTCTTCCCGATTGCAAAACTGCTCTCCTCCTTAGCCTTTATCTATCGTCCGGCTTCCCAAAAAAGCCGGTTCATTAGCTTCATGGTTTTTAGAACGGGTAAATGGTCCATGGCAGATGTGATGGTCGTCGCCATCTTTATGTCCTATATTGGATTCAGCGGAATCCTGTCAGAACAATTAAATCAATTAGAAGGGCTCACAAGCAAGATTGATATACTGACCACAAACAAATCATCCTTGCAAACAGGATTCTTTCTGTTTACCTCTTTTGCAATCATGAGCCTGTTGGTTTCGCAGCGACTGCAATATAGAAAGCCGGAATCTGTGTAAAAAATACCTGTCCTTATTGTTCCAGTAAGCCCAATACTGCTGCTCCTTGTTCAAATGTAATATCAACCGGAATACCTTTTTCACCAAGCCTGTCAAGATCGGCCTGCAATTCAGGAGTAATAACAGCCATTTCTTTCACCAGTTTTGATACCCCATCATAATCACCATCCCCCTGCAACTTCAGAATTTTTGCAGAAAGTGCATTGATCGCTTCCTGCATTTTATCAAAGTTGATTTTGTAGGTGTTTGTTTCCGGGTTGCGTTCAAAGGCCCCCATTTCTTTAAAGAAGGTAAAGCGTATCATGTTGGCGATACCGTGGGCACTGGAGGCACCAAAGCGCACTGACCTGAATATGCTGGCCATAAACGTAGTGTAGTATTCCTTTATATCGCCTTTCAACTCACCGCGCTTATGTAATTCTGTCACCATGTAAATACCGAGAATATCTGCCTTGCCCTCTTCAAGTGCTGAACCATTTTCTTTCAGCGCATCCCTCACTGTACCTTGTCCGTTGATGGTGTTTTTAATCCCAAGACCGTGTGCTACTTCGTGAAACATGGTGTTGGCAAAAAAAGCATCAAAGTTGATATACTTCACCTGCGATGAATCTATTAACTCGGCAGCAATAGGTACTAAGATCTTATCAAATTTAGCCTGCATCGCATTTTTGAGTTGTGATCTGCGAGTACCTTTTTCGAGTTGTACCTTTTCGTCATTTGGAAGGTTTACAGCAATGGTCTTTCCTCCTGCGTTGCAATCTCCGGCATAATACACCACATCAAACGCAGCCAACTGGCTGTCCATGCCTGGTTTTTCCTTTTTATACTTTTCCTCCACAGGTAATCCCTGTTGTAAAGAAGGAAGAAATGCTGCGTATTTTTCAAGACGTTTACTCCATTCCATATCTTTTATCAGCACATACGTTTCGTGCGATGCCTTATACCCGAAGAGCTGGTCCTCATAGGTTTCGATCGGGCCGGTGATAATGTCTATACGGTTGGTCTTCATATCCATCCACGCAATATCACTGGCATAGTAATCATCCGTCAGAAATGCCTCTGCCCGGAGATTTAAGTAGTTTTTGAGTTCAGGATTTTCGGCCAGTTCTGACGCCTTCTTCAAAAGCGTTGAAATCCTGGCAACTTCTTTTGCAAACTGCTTATGATAAGGCACGGTCATAAGCTTTCCGCTTTCATCCCTCTTCAAAAAAGTATACATGGACTTCTTATCCGGCAAATCTGCCGCTTCAAATTCTTCCTTTGACATATCTGCCGGATAAAAATTAGCCCCTGCTGGCCTGGCACTGATTCCGGGGAGAAAGGGTGCATCGCCCGCTAATTTGTCCCAGGGACCATAATTGATCTCCACAAATTTTCTGGCACCGGGATCCTGTATAGCCTGGAGCAATGAATCCCGTGAACCATAGGATTCATACCAATACATTTCATCTATAATTTTGCCTACATCAATCAAGAGTGAAAGAATTTCCTTCTCTTTTGGGGATAAAGTACTTAGGTCAGATGAAAGTGTAACCGGGATATACTTACTCAGCAGATTTTGATCAAATGCCGGAGCGGAATTGCTTTCTACCGGTTCCATTTTTGCGGGACCGCAAGAAATCGCTATAGCCACAAAAGCAAGCGTAAGTAGTTGTTGAATCTGTTTCAGGATCATGGTTGTAAACTTTATCAATTCGGTGCGGAAATTAGGGAAAAGAATGTATTTGGAGGTGCATCAATCGATTAATACACCTTTCTGTCGTACCTATTCCTTCCTGTTGTGTTACTTTTGAATTTAACCTATCATGTATTTAACACAATTGATCAAGCCATGTCAACACCCTGTCCTATATCCAACACTATTCGGGCACTACTGTCAATTCTTGCAGTTTTTCATTCCATATCAACACACGCCACCACGTGGAATGTTGGCCCGACCAGAACGTATACATATTGTAGCCAGGTGGCTCCTCTCGTTCAGGCAGGAGATACTATCCTCATTGATTTTGCCACGTATATCAACGATCCTCAGGTCATCTGGAATAAAAACAATCTATATATCGCTGGTATTGGTGGCCGTCCTCGTCTCGAAGCGGGAAGCATCATCGCCAACGACATGGTCAACGGTAAGGGAATTTTCGTCATCAGCGGATCAAATGTCCACGTGGATAATATTGAGTTTGCCAATGCCGTAGTGCAGGACAACAACGGTGCAGGGATCAGGCAGGAGGGAGCCAATTTGTGGGTGTCCAACTGCACCTTCAATGGTAATGAAATGGGTATACTCGGAGGCAACATTCCTAATTGCAAAACGACCATTGAATATTGCGAGTTTCTAAACAGTGGAAGCACCTTCAACCCCGGCTACCAACATAACATTTATATCAATCATATTGATACGCTGGTCTTCCGCTTTAATTACAGTCATGATGCCATCGCAGAGGGACACGAATTGAAAAGCCGTGCGACATACAACTTCATCTTGTACAATCGAATTGCCAACGAAGGGAGTGAAGATAGCCGTACTATAGATTTGCCCAATGGTGGTACCAGCGTTATCGTAGGAAATATTATCGAGCAAGGCCCTAACTCCGCCAATAGCAATTTACTTGGCTACGGATTAGAGGGCCTCACCAATCCTGCCCCTCATGTCCTGTACTGTTGCAGCAATAGTTTTATAAACAAGAAAACAACCGGTAGTTTTATCCAGGTGGCAAACGGTACTGACACCCTTTTTGTAAAGAACAATATTTTTGCCGGCGCTAAAACAGGCGGTTTATTTATTGGGACTGCGGCTGTGATGGATTCATCAAACAATGCAATCAACAATAGCCTTTCCGCTTTTGGGTTTCAGGATGAAACCAATTATGACTATCATCTTTTGCCGGATGCTATTGTTGTTGATAAGGGTGTTGACGTTTCGAAGATCGTCCATGGATATTCACTAAACCCCTCGCTTGAATATGTTGATCAATACTCTTTTTCCATAAGAGCCATCAATGGACTCCTTGATATCGGTGCATATGAATATGCATTACCCCTGCATATAAAAGAAACCGGTGTGGATGGCATTAAACTTTATCCAAATCCTGCCGCTGGTCTCGTTCATGTTGATTTTGAAATAAATGATATCCAATCCGGTCATTTATCGCTGTTAGATCTATCCGGAAAAGTGGTTTTGATTCAAGCCCTTCAAGCCGGAAAAAATACAATTGATCTTTCAGGACGGAATAATGGTCTGTATTTTGTTATGATGACCGTTGGCCGGGAAATACTGATCCGGAAATTATATATACAGTGATGTTGGTGGTTTCCTGAAGATAGACATCATTAAAAACTTGTCCTGTTGTGAATAAAAAATCCCCACTCTCCAAGGTGGTTGACACTGTAACTGAATTGAATCAAAAAATTGTGATACAACAACATACTTAT
>JAGOIB010000056.1:0-6145 GCA_017995875.1 Saprospiraceae bacterium | reverse complement strand
CTGTCGCCGGTTCTAAAATAATATGGATTATAATCGGTGATTACTTTCTCGTTAATTTCAATCGCATGATAACTCAGGGCTAATTCATACTTTATAAAAAACGTAGGCCTGTAAAATGTCCTTATCTGTGCCTGAAAGCTTTCTTGTAATTTTCGTTCATCCAGACGGACCTGCTGTTCCTGGTTATTGATCGTTTCATAGGTTACCTCTTTATTGATGCTGTGCACAAAAGAGGTCGTGATCCCCAGGCTTTGCCTTTTGTTGAGATAGGGAAACCTGTATTCCAGTTCTTGCTTAGGGATATAGCCAAATTGAAGTTTGGCTTTCAGTTTATCATTACGTCCTGTGAAATTCAGCCAATCGAGCCTTCCCCCTATATTGATACGATTGAAGGCGTGATTATACGTTGTCCACCAAACATTAAAATTCCGGTCAGCAAGTTCTGCGATAGGAACAGCATATATATACCACGACTCTTTGATCTCAACAGTGATATCAACAAGGTCTTTCTGTGTATTCCACTCTGAAATATTGACGATGACTTCGTTAAATATGCCGAGGTTGAGAAGATTGTTCCTGTTACGCTCAAGTGTTGGCCCAAGGTCATTTTGTATAAGGGTATCTCCTTTCGCAAACGTCAGCTCACGATATACAATCGATTCTTTGGTCCGTTTAAGACCGGTTATGGTAATAGACTGAATCGTGACTGTCTGACCAGTAGCAATATCAATAAAGTACAAGAATCCTGCAAGGAGGATCAAAAACCGGCCGGGATGCCACATCAGACATTAAGATAATGCAAAAAGGCATCATAATGATCCTGCAGGCTTTCAAAGTAGCCTTCATCCGAAAAAGTAGCCTTGATCGTATATCCAAATCGCTCCAGTGTAGCCTGCAGATGCTGGACTTCTGTCTGGTTGGTTTTGAGGGTGACATACATTTTTTTAGTGCCTTCATCATGGGTTAGAAAGCTGCTGAGCACCAGGGCATTTTCGCTTTCAATGATTCGTGAAATCTCGGCAAGGCTATAGTCTGATTTCTGAAGTTCTATCACAATGATGGCGCCGGGTTCAGAAAAAGAAAAACTCCGTGCATAATATTGAATCAGGTCCTCCAGGGTAATCAGGCCGAGGTAATTGTCCTTTTGGTCTACCACCGGGATCACCGTGAGTTTGTGGTTTGCCATCACATTCATGACCTCAAACAAGTGATCCGAATCCCGCACGAATGCCTTATTAAGACCAAGAGAAAACGATCCAATTGGCTCGTCAATCGGACTCGTTGTAATATCTTCTTCTGAAATGGTCCCTAACAGTAATTCGTTGTTGACGATAGGGAGATGTTTGAGATGGTACACCTGCAGGTATGTCAGCGCCTGCTCTCCTGTATCAGAGGTGCGCAATGGATGTATTAAGTGTGATATAAGTTCCCTGGCGATCATGTACGTGGTCTTTATACTACTAAGACGAAAGATTGTGCCAAATGTGGCGTGGGTTAATAAATAATTAACGTGTCAGCTTCTTTTTCTCTATCACAAACTCCTGTTCTGAAAGTAATCCTCTGTCTCTGAGTTCAGCCAGTCTTTTTAACTGAGCCAGCAAAACATCATCCTGAACCTGTTCCTCTGCGGGTATTTCTTCTGTCTTCTGGACGATAGGTGGTGCTACCGGTATTTCCAGCCTGTATCCGTTTTTCTGAAATTCTTCAAACCGGTCCTGAATCCGTACATAGGCAAGGTCATCATGGGTTTTTAGTTTTTCAAAATCATTAAACCCCAATGCAACAGCCCTGTCCAGGTGTGCATATGCCTTATCCACCTGTTCTGTTAGTGAATACGCGCAGGCCAGGTTAAAGTGTAGGGAAATATCTCTTGGATTTATTTCAAGGCCTTTGTTAAAATCCTCAATAGCTCCTTCCAGATCAAATTCCTTATACTTTTTGATACCGTTTACCTTGTATGGATTTTGCAGCTCCCGACCAGGCACTTGCATGTTTCTCGGTGGTGAAGGAACCCGGCCTCTTTGACGTGGTGTGGCGATCGGTGGATATCCTTGTTGCGATCTCTGGTTATAGATGGGGGGAACCAGGCCAGAACGTGAATTGTATTTCCTATCAAATTCCTGCTCGCTCATATTGAAGAAAATCACCGCATCAATAATGCCGAGCACAAACGAAATACCTAAAAACATGAGGAAGAAATATAAGATACCCAGCCCTACCTGGCCCAGGTAAAAGCGATGTACGCCTGCCCATCCCAGAAATAAAGCGAATATCCCTGCTGCTGTTTTATTTCTCATGAAACCTTCCGGATGTAGTTTGTAATGATAGTCAATTTAGACAAAGGTCGGAATTTTTGCCACGTTTTACCGGCTGCTGTCCAAAAAACGAATGTTCTTCATTGTTATGGTTCTATACGAATGCAATCCGCTACCCTGCTTCAAAAGGTTTTCTGCCGATGATTAAACCTTGTACATACAGGTAAGCATTGCTATATCATCCGGGTATGATCTTGATCCGCGAAACCTGTCCACCTCCTGCATGAGAGTTTCGTTTAGATATTCGGCGGAGACAACCTTATCTGCACCCTCAAGTATACGTGTCAGTTGGGTGTCATCAAAATATTGCTCCAGTTCGTTGACAATGTCCGTAAGTCCGTCCGTACATGCAAACAATGTCCCCGGATGCGTAAGCTTTACTTCACCCATATGTATTTCGGGAAGGGTTTCAAATGCCCCAATAATGGTACAACCACTTTCAAGCCTGGTGATTTTGCCATTTTGAATCAGAAAGGGTGGAAAGTGTCCCGCGTTGATGTATTGTAGTGTATTGTTTCGAAGGTTGAGTTCTCCAATAAAGAGAGTGATAAACCGATCGCTTTTAGTGATTCTGTATACGGCTTCATTGAGGGCAAAAACGAATGTCTCCAGATCCCTGTATTGGTATATGAGGCTTTGCAGGATCGCCTGAAAATTGGCCATCAGGATTGCTGCCGATACTCCTTTTCCACTGATATCGGCAATGCAAAAAGTCAAACGCTTCTCATCATATTGAATAAAATCAAAATAATCGCCTCCTACTGTAAAGTGAGGTTTGTACACAGTGGCTATTTCAAAAAACTGACTCTCAGGCAGATGATCCGGTATGAGCATCTTTTGCACACTACTGGCAAGTTCCAGGTCGCGCGCAAAACGTTCCTGCTCGATTTGTTTTTTAAACAACCGCTTGTTCTCGATGGCTACTGCGATGATATTGGTAAACGTGGTGATAAATTGTATACGGTTATACTCATCTGCATCTGAACGGATACCACCCACTAACGCAAATGCTATGGGAATCTTTTTGTGGTAAACCGGAATGACAAGGTCAAAACCTTGCAAGGCTTCAGGATCTGTATCCGCAATACGCTGTGTTTTAGAAAAACGTTTTAGTACCTGGCCAAGATCCTCGCGATCCAAAAGGTGGTCCGCCTGAAGGTGTGTCGCAATCTGCCACTGATCTTCCTGCTTGAAAAACAAGGCCATGCGCTTGATCCCCATTTCCCATCCAATAAAGGATTTGTACATATTGTACAGTTCGGGTGCAGCCACGTTGTCGTTGATAGCCTGCGTAATCGTGAGCAGACTGTTGATCTGAAGTTGCTTGAGACTTAGCTCTTGTTGTAGTTTTTCAATACTGAGCTGCCCGGTATCGTTCATAGGATGGTGTCAGTGAAATCCAATGGCAAGGTACTTCAAAATACCGAAAGAACCAGCCTGCGGCATGGGTATAGACATTGTCTTTAACAGAAGATTAATGGTTGAATCTTGTTTTAAGGTACCGGCCTTCTGGCTTTTGCCCTGGGCTGTTATCGCATAAGTTTCGGGTCATTTGCGTTTATTGCCTATGTTTGCTAACCCAAATCAGGTATAAACTTGTTTACGCTCGACCGATATATCATACGCAAATACCTGAGCACGTTTTTTTTTACCGCGCTGCTGTTCTCTATTATTTCCATCACCATCAATTTCAGCGAACACATTGAAAAGTTTGTTGATCAGCCGGTCACCAAGAAGGAAATCCTGTTCGATTATTACCTCAATTTTATTCCATACATCAACGGATTGTTGTGGCCGATCTTTTCGCTGATTGCTGTTGTCTTCTTTACGTCCCGCATGGCGCGTAACACCGAAGTAGTAGCCATGCTCAATGCGGGCATGAGTTATACGCAGTTTTTACGCCCCTATCTGATCACTTCTTTTTTTCTTGCCGGATTATATTTGTTGGGTAACCACATTTATTTTCCGCGTGGGAATAAAACCATGATGACCTTTGAAAACAAATACATCTTTAAGAATAACTATAAGGTCAAGAGCAGCAACATTCATTTATTTATCGGGCCAGAGTCTAAAGTATTTATTGCCAATTATAATACGACCGACAGTAGTGGTACGGGTTTCCGTCTCGAACAATACAAGGATCTCCGCCTGACCTATTTGCTCCAGGCTAAATCCTTTAAATACCTGCGGGCAGAAAAAAAGTGGCGCATTATGGATTATGATGTACGGACCTGGGAGGATGGAAAGGAACATTATTTTTCGTCCCGGGGAATGGATCTGGATACCGCGATTGCTCTCTACCCATCAGATTTTGTTTATTACACCAATGATAAAGAAATGATGACCTCAGCTGAGTTGTTGCGGTTTATCCGTTACGAACAAGAACGGGGAATTGGTTTTTCACGGATCATGCGATCTGAATATCATCGCCGTTGGGCAGAACCCTTTACGATTGTCATTCTTAGTTTAATCGGTGCCGCTATTTCTTCCAGAAAACTTCGGGGAGGAATGGGTTTGAATCTTGCCCTTGGTGTATGTATTGGTGCCTTATTTGTCTTTTTGAGCAAATTTGCTCTTACTTTTTCCACCAATCTTCACATGAATCCAATGTTGGCGATGTGGCTTCCTAATCTTATTTTCGGTAGCCTGGCATATTATTTGGTCCGGACAGCTCAAAAATAAGGGCAACTTTCGTTTGCAATCACCTGTTTACTTTTACCCCAGCCTTAGGGTCAGATACGTATGGTCAACCAATGGATTCTTAAACTGCTTTTACTTCCCTTAGCGCTTCTATATGGACTTGGCGTAGCTATCCGAAACGGCCTTTATTCAATTGGTTTGCTTCGTGGTGTTTCTTTCAGTATCCCTGTGATTAGTGTTGGCAATCTTACTGTTGGCGGAACAGGTAAAACACCTCATACCGAATACCTGATCCGACTTCTGCACGAATACTTATTCCTGGCTGTTGTCAGTCGGGGATATAAGCGAAAAACGTCCGGATATCTTGAGGTATCTACCTCTCACGATGCTTCACAGACGGGTGATGAACCCCTGCAGTATAAACGGAAATATCCTCACGTTCCTGTTGCTGTCGCGGAGAGCAGAAGCTTTGCCATTCCTCAGGTCATTAGATCATACCCCGGAACACAAGTCGTCCTGTTGGATGATGGCTATCAACACCGGGAAGTTGTGCCTGGGCTCAACATACTCCTGACAGAATACAACAGGTTGTATACAAAAGACTGGCTTTTGCCGGTAGGTCGGTTGAGAGAGTGGCGCAGTGAGGCTAATCGTGCTGATTTTATTGTGATCACAAAGTGTCCGGAAAATATTTCATTGAAGGAAGAGGAAACCATCAGGAATGACGTCCGTAAAAGAGAGGATCAACAAGTCTTTTTTAGCCGATACCGTTATGGTAACCCGTACAAGATGTATGGAACCGGCGAACGAATAACCCTTCATAAAGATCTTGATGTGTTGCTGGTGGTCGCTATTGCCGGTACTGAATATTTGCTTGAATACGTAGACGGTCAGTCTGGAGAAGTCCGTATGTTAGCCTATAATGATCATCATCCGTTTTCTTCTTCCGATATCAGCGAAATGGAGCGCCATTTTGCACACATGGACGGAAATCGCCAACGGATTGTACTGACGACCGAAAAAGATGCTATGCGGCTTGATGTACACAGAAAATTGTTGCAACAATCATCGCTGCCAATTTATATCCTTCCAGTGGCTGTTCAATTTATTGGTGACAACCCTGATGCTTTTAATCTTGCCGTTAAGGATTGGCTTCTTAATTTTAAGCAATGATAAAGATCCGGGAAACC
>JAGOIB010000055.1:8381-12863 GCA_017995875.1 Saprospiraceae bacterium | reverse complement strand
TAAATAAGCTGAATAAAAACTTTTTATTCAACTCATTCCATGCATGATCCGGATCATTTGACATCATGACCACGCTCATGAATTGATTCCCGATTTGAAAATAAATTTCGGCCGGATTTCTATGCCTTTCAGCATTGAAATGAATTCGATAGGTTAAATTATTTTCAAACTACTGTCTTATGCCCGTCTATCAGCAACATGGTAAAATTCCACACAAAAGACATGTACAATTTCGTCGCCCAACCGGTGAATTGTATCACGAAGAACTTGTAGGCACACAGGGTTTCTCGGGGTCGTCGACACTCGTATATCATCTTTATCCTCCAACAATCGTCACCAAAAAAGAAAAGCCCTATTCCGTCATGCCTGAAATAGGGATTGAAAAAAACCTATCTGCTCTCAGTTTCCAGGGTTTTCAACTACCACAGGAAGATCAATACATGGAAAGTCGCACAGTGATCTTCATGAACAATGATCTGCGTGTTGGCCTTGCTGCCCCACGGTATTCGATGACAGATTATTTTTTCAAAAATGCGGATGCCGACGAAATGATTTTCATCCATGAAGGAAGTGGCCTGGTGAAAACCATGTATGGCGAAGTACCATTTTGCTATGGCGATTATGTCATTATTCCAAGGGGGACTATTTACCAGATCGAATTTGACACCGAGGACAACCGGCTGCTCATCCTTGAATCCTCCAGTCCGATCCGTACACCACGACGATATCGCAATGAGACAGGTCAGTTACTGGAGCATTCGCCATTCTGCGAGCGGGACATTAAATTGCCAAAAAACATGGAGACCCATGACGAACATGGTGAGTTTAAAGTCTTCATTAAGAAACAGGATATGATTTATCCTTACACCTATGCCACCCACCCATTTGACATCGTAGGTTGGGACGGCTATCATTATCCATATGCTATATCAATATTGGATTTTGAACCATTAACCGGGCGTATTCACATGCCTCCTCCGATCCATCAGCAATTTGAAGGCGATGGCTTTGTGGTTTGCTCCTTTGTGCCAAGGCTGTATGATTACCATCCTGATGCTATCCCTGCACCCTATCATCATAGCAACATTGATGCAGATGAGATCCTGTATTATGTGGATGGCGATTTTATGAGCCGCAATGATATCCGCAAAGGACAACTGACGCTGCATCCCGGTGGAATACCTCATGGACCACATCCGGGTGCTATCGAACGTAGTATTGGCAAGAAGGGTACGAATGAACTCGCAGTGATGATCGATCCTTTCCGGCCGGTCATGATTACCAAAGCTGCTATGCAACTCGAGGTCGAGGATTATTACCGTTCATGGGCCGGCTATGCCAAAGAAGTTGAAGCTAATTAACATCATAAAATACATCATCAAAAATCAGGAACATCATGGCTAATCTGACTGGAATTTCAAATTATGATTATTCCCTTGAAAAAATTTTCCCGGAAGCAGAAGATTTTCTTCCTCTGCTCGGTACAGACTATGTCGAACTCTATGTTGGCAATGCCAAACAATCAGCTTACTTCTACAAGACTGCACTTGGTTTTCAGTCCCTTGCTTATGCCGGCCTGGAGACCGGAGTGCGCGACAGGGCTTCTTATGTTGTCCAACAAGGAAAGATCAGGCTGGTATTAACGACCCCTTTAACATCAGACAATCCAATCGCTGAGCATATCAGAAAGCATGGTGATGCTGTCAAAGTAATCGCATTGGAAGTTCCCGATGCAGTCGATGCCTTCGTAACAACGGTCAGCCGTGGTGCACAACCATTTATGGAACCAAAGGAAGAAATCGATGAACATGGAAGTGTCATCCGTTCGGGCATTCATACCTATGGTGATACTGTCCACATTTTTGTTGAGCGCAAAAACTATTCAGGTGTATTTCTTCCCGGATATGTACCTCATACAAGTGAATACAACCCCACCCCTACAGGTTTGAAGTTCGTGGATCACATGGTTGGCAATGTAGGTTGGGGAGAAATGAACAAGTGGGCTTCATTCTATGGTCATGTAATGGGTTTTGCCAACCTCATCTCCTTCGATGATAAAGATATAAGCACAGCTTACTCTGCGCTTATGTCTAAAGTGATGACGAATGGCAATGGCCGTATCAAATTTCCTATCAATGAACCCGCTGTCGGAAAGAAGAAATCACAGATCGAAGAGTTTATTGATTTCTTTGAAAGTCCGGGTTGCCAGCACATTGCCGTTGCAACTGATGATATTGTTTTTACTGTAAGTGAAATGAGAAAAAGAGGAGTAGAATTTCTACATGTTCCAGGTACGTATTACGATACTGTGCAGGATCGTGTCGGTGTTATTGAAGAGGACCTGCTTAAACTCAAGGAACTTGGTATCATGGTGGACCGGGATGAAGAGGGCTACCTGCTGCAGATCTTCACGAAACCAGTGGAAGACCGTCCAACGATGTTTTTTGAGATTATACAGCGCAAAGGAGCTAAGTCCTTTGGAAAAGGAAATTTCCAGGCGTTGTTTGAATCCATCGAGGAGGAACAAAGGAAGAGAGGCACTTTATAAGATAGCAGTGAGAAGTTAGTAGTGAGTAGTTAGAAGCGAAACTATTAACATTCATATAACGTTGCACTAAAGCGTTTGATTGATATCTTTGTAATCATAGATTTCACTATCAGAAAAATAAGTAATACAACACATGAAACAATCACCATTCAAATTCCAGGGCAATAGCTCTAAACAAGTTAAGGGTGCTAAAAACGCTCCGGCTGGAGAACATGAAGACGGTAAAGGCAAGCAGGCCTTGACCGGAAAAGACCTGAAAAAATCTGCTCCGAGAGTGAAGATGAATACCCAGGTCCGTTCAGCCAGACCGGTGAATACACCTCGCCCTTCTGCCAAAGGGTAATCTGTGATCAGTATTCAGTAATCGGTGTTCTGTATTCAGTAATCGGTTATCAATAATTATATTATTAAAAACTGCTGACTGAAGACTGCTTACTGAATACTGCTTACTGAATACTGCTTACTGAATACTGCTTACTTACCTTTAAACTGGCTCATCATGCGCTGCATATTGTCTCCCTTGCTGAGGGTATGCATCATCTTGCGCATCTGATCAAACTGTTTGATAAACATATTGACTTCATGGATATCGCGTCCGCACCCTTTGGCGATACGGGTCTTGCGATTCATGGTGAGTAGTTCAGGGCTTTCGCGCTCTGCGGGGGTCATGGACTGAATGATCGATTCAATCTTTACAAAAGCTTTGTCATCGATTTCGATATCCTTCATGGCTTTGCCAACGCCGGGGATCATGCTCATCAACGATTTGAGGTCACCCATTTTCTTAATCTGGGCCATCTGTCCAAGGAAGTCATTGAAATCGAAGGTGTTTTTCTTAATCTTCTTCTCGATGCGTTTCGCCTCCTTGTCATCAAACTGTTCCTGAGCTTTCTCTACAAACGAAACGATATCGCCCATGCCGAGAATCCGCTGCGCCATCCTGTCCGGGTAGAACATATCGATGGTCTCCATCTTCTCGCCGGTACTGACAAATTTGATAGGTTTGCCTACCGTATATTTTACAGAAAGCGCTGCTCCACCCCTGGTGTCACCATCGAGTTTGGTCAACACTACTCCATCGTAGTTGATTACTTCGTTGAAGGCCTGTGCAGTATTGACTGCATCCTGACCGGTCATGGAGTCCACGACAAAAAGCGTTTCATTTGGCTGCACCGCTTCTTTAATCTGGCGTATCTCCGTCATCATGACCTCATCGATAGCAAGACGACCCGCTGTGTCGATGATGACTACATCAAATCCATGATTGCGCGCATGTTCTATCGCCTTGAGTGCAATAGCGACCGGATCCTTTGATTCAGGTTCTTTATACACAGGAACACCAATGGACTCTCCTAATACTGTCAACTGGTCCATAGCAGCAGGACGATATACGTCGCAAGCGACCAGAAGAGGTTTGTTCTTTCTTTTTGTCTTGAGAAAATTGGCCAGTTTGGCAGAGAAGGTCGTTTTACCACTACCCTGAAGACCGGCGATAAGGACAACGCCTGGATTTCCTTTGATATTGATGCCGGCAGCCTGGCCACCCATCAGATCGATCATCTCGTCCTGGACGATCTTGATCATCAATTCACCGGGCTTGACGGAGGCAAGGACATTCTTTGTACCTAAAGCTTTGTCCTTGATCTTGTCCGTAAATTCCTTGGCTATCTTATAGTTAACGTCAGCAGCAACGAGGCTCCGGCGGATCTCCTTAATGGCTTCGGCGATGTTGAGTTCGGTGAGTTTAGTATCCCCTCTAAGGGTCTTAAACGCATTGTCGAGACTGTCGGTAAGGCTTTGAAACATAGTGTTTTCAGAATCTTGGATAGGTAAAAAGGACTGCAAATATAGGGAAAAGGCTAAGGCGGAGGCTAAGGCGAAGGAAAAGGTGTGCTTAATCAAATCCCCCTTTCAGGGGGCAGGGGGTAACTCAA
>JAGOIB010000055.1:0-8281 GCA_017995875.1 Saprospiraceae bacterium | reverse complement strand
ATAGGCTTAACCTAAGCTCAACATTGCTTTTTTTAAACTCGAAATGTAAGTCCCCTTTTAGGGGATTTAGGGGCAAACGCCGAAAAGTTTAACCTAAGCTCAATAATCCATTTTTTATTTAAGGTCATGTCCCGCAATGATATCAATCATTGACTACAGATACTTCCGGACTATACATTGCAAATGAACATTTGACTTAAATGACTACATCATGAAATCCACGATAATCACTTTGGTGATCCTGTTAGCCTGCTTTATAGATGTAAAGACGCAGGTTCCGGTAAAAGCAGGATTTGAAGATTGGTATATTGTCCAGCCGATCTCTTTTGAAGATGTTGAATGCTGGGATTCACCAAATCCGATGTGTTCTGCTCTCGGATTCCCATCCGGCATAACCTTGACAGATGATGCCTATAAAGGAACCTATGCCCTTAAGCTTGAAACAGGAATCGATGAAAGAGGACTTCCATTAATAGCTGAAGCCATTTACAAAGACAAAATCTATGGACGTCCGGGAAAGTTTACCGGTTACTGTAAAGCTGACCTTAAAGGAGATGATTACGCAATCATCAATATTTCATTTATGTCCGACAGAGGCAATATTGGATGGGGCTCACTGAACATTGAAAAAAGCAGCGATATCTTTTATCGGTTTGAGATTCCGATTCATTACCTATCTACCATCCAGCAACCAGATTCCTTCGCCATTTATATTTACTCTTCATCAGACAAGGCAACTATTGGCACAGCCATTATTATTGATGACTTAGCTTTCGAGACGATGACAGATGTAACGATTCCGCTGACAGAACCTTTCCTTACAAGAATAACTCCCAATCCTGCTACAGATGATATCCTGGTAGAGCTGCCAAAAGAATTAGGTTTGGTTTCCTTCAGAATATTTGACAGTAGCGGTAGGATCATGGAATACCAGACATTTGAATACCAGGTCAGGATCAATGTTTCAGAATATACGGCAGGACTTTATATGTATGAAGTACGCTTGCCCAATAATGAAATATACGATAAGGGACGAATCAGGGTTGCTGAACACGGTTCATAATACGTATCAACCTTTCTTCTTTTTTCCAAAGAACTCTGAAAGGTGATCGTATTCACGCTGGTACGTGATACCTGCCCCGACTTTATTTTTTCGTCCTTCTACTGTCAGTGTATTTCGATTATATGCCCTTATACTCAGACGGCGATCACGAGTAATCTGGTATTTAAAAGTGACGTCCCCAGCAAAGCCTTCAGTTTGTGAAACGGTTGTTGCTCCTGTTACATAATTACCACCTACATTCACTTCTAAACGATCATTAAAAAACTCAAGCGGTAGGGCAAATTCCACGACGGTAGCACTTGGATCTTCTGCATTTGCAGACGGATCTGTACCAACACCTCCCGTAATCGGAAGATCAAGGCCAATCTGAAAATCAATTCCCGTAAAAGCTCCTGCTTCAGGAATTAGATTACCAAGTAATCCGCCAAGATAACTGGATAAGGTTGCAGATATCAATTCACTGAGTGTGTTATCAATGCCCTTCGTCAATTGTCCCGTACCAACTCCGGTAGATGGGAGAAATGATCTTGTAATCAGCAACCCTACTACCTGTTCAAGCATCGCATTTTCATTTGCTTTAAGGATTTGAACCTTACTGTCTGTATAACCTTTAATTTCTCCCGTCAGGTCTGGAAATGAAATGTCAAATGAAATATTTGGTTTAAGAAGTGATCCTGTGAGGGTCATGGTCAAATCAACTCTTGTTCTTGTTTTCGCCTCATCATAGACACTCTGAGGTGTCCCTTCATTGATATACTCTGCAATCAAGGGAAATACAGATGCTTTAAGATCTTTGTATAAAGCCTGCACCCTGAGTGTTGCATTGTAGGGATCTCCATCCCATTGGATTACACCACCGCTCTTCAAAACAAATGGTTTTCGGACGACCCTGAAATTGGTAAAAAGGTAATCACCTTCTGATATGGTATAATTTCCATACATCGAAAAGTTGCCTGTCCGGTTCATGGACATGGTGAGATCACCTGTACCTACACCGCGTAAAACTTCACCAGTATTGTCATCAAATATGATCTCAACAATAGCATCTTCAGTGATGGTCATGTTCATCGTCAGATTGATACCACTTAAATTGATGGGTGTAGCCACCGTCACCGGCAATAACCCATTTTCAAGAAAAACAACGAAGTCCTTATCTGTTCCTTCGGTGCTACCAGACAATGGAATAAATATATGTGTCCCTTTAGCCGTTGTGGTATTGATCACCATAGTTGGATTGGAAACTGTTCCGGTAAACCTTGCGTAAACACTCCCAATGCCCATGCCATAGAAAACATTGTTTTCTTCAGAAGTTACATCAAGTCCGACAATCTTATCCGAGGTAAGGGTGATATTCAATCCGAGATTCCTCAGGTACCTATGTGTCAAACCTCCCTGGATGACTGCATTATTACCGAACACATCATAGAGCTTTGTCCCGGACAAATCGATCATAGTAGGTGTTATGGAAAATGCCTGATCATGGAAGGAATACGCGGATCCCAGGTAATCAATCACAGTACTTCCGTTGTATACTCTTCCTTTACCATTCGGATCCAGCTTATTCGTTTTTCCCTTCAGGCTAAGTGTCATATCAACTGAACCTTCCGTTTCCCTGATATTACCCCCCAATAAAAATTCAAGAAAATCGAGGGGAAATTCCTTCGCCACCAGGTCAAGTCTCAGGTAATTACGATCATCCTTTGGAATAGATTTTATTGGAGGCACGTATGCACCAACACCAATGAGAGATGTCTCTCTGTTTTGAAGGGCAAGGTTGATTCGCACTGAATCCTTAGGGTCCTTCATCGAAGCATTTAACACCAATTGACCGTATGGGACATTGTTGACCAACAATGCAGGCAGGCTGAGCACAGCTTTCATCTGCTTAATATCATAGAGATTGTCTGCTTCAAAATCCAATGTATACTTGCCGGCAAAATCAAACTTGTCGTTGATCCATATTTGATTGAGGTAACTGATGTCAAATCCGGTGATATAGGCTTCAAGCCCCTTGTGATCAATATCATCCAATACAATCTTCTGATCTGTTGAAATCAGTTCAAAGTTTTCAAGATTGAATTCATCCTTTTTAATGGTCACTTTATTACCTACAGGCACTTTCCAGTCTGCCCCGAACATAACAAGACTGATTGGATTAAAAGAGATCGTCCAGTCCCCATCCTGTGAATAAGCATCGATATCCAAATCAAGCTCACTGATAATATCTGCAAACTGGTCTGTCTTAAAATTCAACCGAACACTATCATCTGTCAATGACCCTTTGATCAAAACGTCTTCCAGGAAGAAATTTTCGTTCACATCTGCCGCTATCAAATCAAGATCGACTGATGTGAGGCCGTTGGATTCTGAAAAATCAATAGTGGTAGCGTACACATTGATATTACCATAATGAACTTCAGGCAATTCAATAAAGCCAGTGGTCAGTTTTTCATTCAAATTAAAAGTGCCTTGCGTAACGACGTTTTTTACCCTTAGATCTTTAAGGCCGGCCAGTTGAAACCAATCCTTGCTATCAAAGATTTTAATGTTCCAGTTGAACCGTTGACTCCCCATCACTGTCAGGAGTTTTTGGGGTTTATCGAATACCCGGGGATAATGATCATAGAGATAATGCTGCAATTGATTTGGAAGTGTAGACGGATCAAATACTCCGCTTACAGAGCCTGACAGAATATCAGATTCAACAATATACAATTTCTCTCCTGTTGTAGAATCTGTAGTGGCGATCACATCAAGGCTGTCTAACGGATAGTCAATTTCCTTTACACTCAGGATGATTTTTTCGCCATGGAGGGTCCCTTGCAACTGATCAAATCTACCTACGGTCATATCCATATCGAATATCCCCTGAATCGACAAGCTGTCCTTCGTCAATCCAAGTTGATGAAAATGAATACTGTCAATCCGTGCGATAAAATCAAGTTTGGGTAAACTATCACGCATATCTACGTCGCCTTCAAAATGCATGTCCACATTGGGATCATTGATATCAAGGGTTCCGTTAAATTGTTTGCCGGATATTTGACCATCTACTCTTGCATTACGGTAGGTATACCCTTTGAAGGTTAACGCTGTTAATTGAGCAGTGACATCAGCTGAAAGTGAAGATGATGTCAGTCCTTTTCCTTCGATCACTCTTCCGGACATGGTAACCCGACCCAGGTCTTTGTTGCCGATAAGGGTGCCGAGATCAAAATCATTCATCGTGATACTTCCTGAATATGCTCCTTCAGCAAGTCCTTTTGCCATATTGAGATTCATATCCAGTGTGACAGCACCCAGGGAGGTATTGAATGTGCCGAATGCCACAAAATCATCAGGATAGCCATCAAACTTGCCAACAAAATTGACCTGTCCTACTTTACTCAATATTGGAGGTATTTTCATTTTTGGAAAGACACTCCTGAAAGCTGCTGCACTAAAGGCGGATTTTTGTAAATCAAGGCTTATGAGTTGAGAACCTTTCACCGCAAGATCACGCGATCGTAAATCGCCTGTCAGGCTCAGGTCTCCGAGACCGGCATTCATTTTTTTGATACGAAGACGATTGATCGTACCACTCACTTTTCCCTCAAGGAAAATTCTTTTGTCTGCATTGTCTTTAAAAAATTCAACACCGGCCAGACCTGGTGCAATGGCCAGCAGGTCATTCACCTTCAGATCGATATGGGCATCTGGTATATTGATCCGAACAGAATCAACAAATGATTGAAAGTCACGATAGCCTGAGAATAAAAGGGAAATTGAATTGTGTATATCGCTGTCGGGCGTTTTAATTTTCAATTGCTCAAGGCTGATACTATCCCTGGAAACCCTGGCATTTGCTGCTGCAAGTGTATTGATTTCAAATCCGTTCTGATGCAGCAAATGGATGTCAATATTTCTTGCTTTAAAGTCCCATCCCCTTACGACAAGATTCTCCATCTGAATATCTGCATCCTCAATCTTCATATGGGCATAATCAATACCCCACTTATTCGGATAGGTGACGACAGGTTTTGTCTGATTATCGATTACAATTTTACCATCCTGCAACCGCAGATAGTTAATATCCAAAGACCAGGCTTTTGAACTAGCAGCAGAAGGAGCGATACTGTCAACCCCAGGTGGCCTGTTTATAAACCGGATATATGGCTGATCAATATCGAGATCATGAATAGCAAAATATTTCCGGATGATATCAAGCGTATCCAGCTCAACATCGATTCTTTTGAAATCCAGGCCCATCAGTGTCCCGGAAGACTCATCATCCACCCGTACCGAAAGGGTTTTAGCATTGAGGGTCTTCAGGTCTAATATAAAATCACCTTTGGTTGTATCCCTGGCAGGCATCACCCTGAGAAGTGCAAGGTCCAGATTAGTAAGACTATCCCCCGCGACTTTGTGGATATTCAATAAACCATTGTCTATCCCGATCTGGGTGATCGTGATACGGCGCAAGAAAATATCCCACAACCGCTTGTAATCAACGTACAATCGATCAGCATAGAGCAGCGTATCTTCAGGATGCTCAGGAGAGCCAATGAAAATATTTTTCAAGGTGAGGTCAGAAACAGGATTAATACTAAACCCACCAATGGAAACTTTTGAATTTAGATTCTTAGTAAGAGAAGCGGTAATCTTGTTAATTCCATAGCGTTGAACCGGAGGCAGATGTACAATCAGAACTAATAAAAATGTTAGCAAGATCAAAGTAAGGAATGCACGGCCCAGCCAAAAGAGGATTCCCTTTCGCTTTATTGGTTCGGGTTGTACTGGTTCGTTGGCCTCAGTGTGCATTAATGCTATTAATAACGACAGTTATGCGTTTGTCTACATGTAGTAATCAATCTAAAGGGTGTTAATGTTGCGATAATTGAAGTTTATTGTAAACTGCTATTGAATCCATCGCAGCACGAACGTCATGAACTCTCAAAATCGATGCCCCCTTTTGAAGTGCAACCATATGCAGCGCAGTGGTGGCTTCAAGTGTTTCTTCGACCGGCCTTCCAATCGTTTTGGCCAGGGTTGATTTCCTGCTAATCCCAACCATGATCGGGCTTTCCAAAATCTGAAAGTCGTTCAGTCGGTCTATTAATTGATAATTCTGCTCCATCGTCTTTGCAAAACCAAAGCCCGGATCAATCACCACTTCATTTATCCCTGATGCCTTAAGTTGTCTAAGTTTAGTGACAAAATACTTTAATACATCATGCACAAGATACTGATATTCTGTTAATTGATTCATAGTTGCCGGAGTGCCTTTCATATGCATCAAGACATATGCAGCATTCTCCCCGGCCACAACTTCAAGCAATTCATGATCCAGTTCGCCACCTGAAATGTCATTGACCATTGTAACTCCTGCGTAAATGCATTGTCTGGCCACTTCAGCCCTGTACGTGTCAATGGACAGAATAGCATGAGGAAAAGCTTCACGTATCGCACGGATTACAGGCAATACTCTCCTGATTTCCTGATCAAGGGGAATTTCTTCGGCTCCTGGTCGGGTTGACATGCCTCCTACATCCAATATGGTTGCACCCTCGTCAAGCATTTGACCTGCCATTTGCAGCGCAAGATCAATCGATCCATCAACCCTGCTGTTGAGGTAAAAGGAATCCGGGGTCACGTTGATGATTCCCATAACCACGGGGGTTGTGAGGTCAATCAATTGATTTCCACACCTTATTGAATTTTGGCGACCTTTCCTTAACATTTCCTTAAGCCTACCTTTATACAGGATTAATTTATCTTGCGACAAAATTAGTCCATTGACCAAGACTCATCTCACAAGGTATGCCATTTCTATGCTCCTTATTCTGAGCACAGCATTGGCGCTCAATGTAGCAAAGACCATCAACCGGGAGACCGCGTCCCAATGCACTGATCAGGCAGGAGAAGCAACCTGTGAACAATACCTTAGTTGGGATCTTGGATTGGTAAGTCTCGAAAAAATGTTGATTCAACCCAATGATATGCTTGGCAATCTGCTGTCAAGTCGCGGAGTTGAATATTTCAAGATAGATAAGCTCATCAATGCCGCTAAATCAATTTTTCCTTTTCACACTATCAGGGCCGGAAAAGAGCTGACGTTTGTCACTGACATGGCCGATTCAACTGTACAGGCTATTGTATATGAGCCTGATCCTTACCGCCGTATCCTATTCCACCTCGAGGATAGCATCAGGGTTGAAATCATTGAAAAAGAAACCGAACTCAAAGTTGAAACCGCCTCGGGTACCATTGATCAGTCCCTTTGGGTGAGCATGGAAGAACAAAACCTGCCGCTCGAATTGATTGCTGCCATGGAAGATGCCCTTGGTTGGTCAGTTGACTTTTATCATATCCAGAAAGGGGATTCCTATAAGCTGGTTTATGAAAGAAAATATGTAGAAGGAAAGCCGCTTGGCATTGGCAAATTGATTGGCGCCAGCTATACTTCAGGGAATACGGAGTTTCATTCTATCCACTACAATAGTGGTAAACATGATGGCTTTTTCGATCTTGAAGGCCGTCCGATGAAAAAAGCATTCCTCAAATCTCCTGTTGAGTATAGCCGTATCTCCAGTGGGTTTTCATCCAATCGCTTCCACCCTATCCTGAAAAGGTACAAAGGGCATTTTGGAACAGACTATGCTGCACCATGCGGTACTCCTATCCGTGCAGTTGCAGACGGTCGAATCACGATGGCTTCCTATACTTCAGGCAATGGCAACTATGTCAAAATCAAGCATGACAAAGTCTATGATACCCAGTATCTCCATATGTCAAAGTTTGGCCCGGGCATCCGACCAGGCGTAATGGTTAAACAAGGCCAAACCATTGGTTATATAGGCCAGACCGGTTTAGCCACAGGTTGTCACGTTTGTTTCAGGTTCTGGAAGAACGGCAAACAAGTCAATCACCTCAGAGAGAAAATGCCACCTCCTGAAGCCATGAGCCCTGCACAGCTTCCTGAATATTACAAAGTCAGAGATGAAGTGAAGGCCATGCTCGATGGGATACAGATCAAGTCTCCTTGCACAGAGGAAGAGGTGATTACGGATTTGTTTCAATCGTAGTTAGTTTCGAGTTTTCAGTTTCGAGTGTCGAGTTTCGAGAATTAGGTGATCTTCGATCACCTAACGTGACACAACTCATGGTTCGACCTGCATTTCTCATCCTTGTGCTACAGCTCACCAACCGCAACTCACAACTCACAACTCACAACTCACA
>JAGOIB010000188.1 GCA_017995875.1 Saprospiraceae bacterium | reverse complement strand
CTGTCGGCACCAAGATATTCGTATAGTTTTCCAGGAATGATCGTCCAGGCAGTAGGTGAAA
Organism: Saprospiraceae bacterium; assembly: GCA_017995875.1. The sequence continues at coordinate 3,409 of JAGOIB010000188.1, read as the reverse complement.
TATTCACTACTAATAAATTGACCTGTGCCTGTTGCTGAAGCTTGACAGCTTCTGTGTGAGGCACGTAATCAATGATAGAGGTGATGGATTGAAGCCCGGCTTCCTGCACCGATGAACGCACAGAAAAATCAACAGGGCCTATGAGTCTAATCTTTAATACATCTGCCAACGCTGGAGATTCCTTCAACGCCACTTGAACAGCCTTCCAGAGGACTTCAGGATTGCGGTCTTTGTTCATCGAACCGACATGGACAATCGTGAACTCCTTATCGAGTTGATCTATATCTATCGGTGGAAAATCTGCATCATCAAATCCGTTTGGCACCACTTCAATATCATTCCTGCCGGATATTTCTTTAAACTCCTCACGGGATTTCCACGTAACAGCAACAACTTTTGTAGCAGCCTGTAATACTTCCCGCTCAAGCTGGTGTTGCTTTTTATCCGCCCACTTTGTCAGTCGCAGATCTTTATAGAAATCAATATTGGTCCACGGATCACGGAAATCTGCTATCCAAGGTATGCCCGTGGCTTTGTGAACTGCTTTTGCAATCAGATGCATGCTATGTGGCGGACCTGTAGAAACGATCACATCTACCGGATTTTCGGAGAGATATTTTTTTAAATATTTTACCGAAGGCTTGATCCAAAACATCCGCGCATCGGGTATAAAAAAATTGCCGCGAATAAAAACAGAGATCTTCTGGGCTAACGAGGTCTTCTTTTTTTCGTTGATAAAACCTGAGTAGACTTTATCTTCTTTCTTACGGCCTAGAAATGATTTGTAAAGATTATAAGGTTCCCAGATGGGTGTTTTTACAATGGTGATGTGGGGAGGAATTTCATCAAGGAGACTTTCGTCGTACATACCGATTTCACCATCAAGCGGTGTATAGATCACCGGTTCCCATCCATACGCTGAGATGTACTTTGACATCTTCGCCCAGCGCATGACACCGGCACCACCTGAGGGTGGCCAATAGTATGTGATAAGGAGGAATTTTTTCAAACCGTGGGTGTAAAGGTCGAAAAATCAGCTAACCCTATGCTCAAAATTTGAAGAAGATTTAAAAAGCAGAATCCCTTTAATTCATTCAGCAGTAGGTGTATGTGCAACCTTACAAGAAAGAAACTGGGTACAAGATGAAACTAATTGCCTGATTTTCAGTTAATATACATATATTTCAGCTTCTCATTCACGCAATTATTATGTCAGACAGTATAAATCAATCCCCTGGTCAAGCCAGGAAAGTCGTCAATATGAATATATCCTCCGATGTATCTTATTGGATCAGTAAATGGGGTATCACTCGCGAACAGCTTCAGACTGCTGTGGATCGCGTAGGTGGGAAGGAAGCGCGGGTTTCTGATTACCTGAGGGCGAAAGGTATTATACGGTTCTGATTGCTATTAGCAATCAGCCGTATGTGCAGTAGACAGTAGGCAGTTAGCAGTTTGCAATCGGATGGGTAATATGCGTACTTTGTTGTCATGCAGATGTATGTAAGACAATGTATGGCCAGATGCTTCCTCGTACTCCTCACTTTTTTCATTTTCCAGGGCTGTAAGAAAGATGTTGACACACCTGTTGACGAGACAGTTGTTTCTCAAAACAACGCCAGGTTTACACTGATGTCGCCTGACAGTACAAGCGTTACCTTTTCCAATCTTTCAGGGGATTTTAAAGAAGATTACAACTACAATATTTTCAGATACGAATACTTATACAATGGCGGTGGTGTTGCTGCCGGAGATGTCAATGGCGACAGTCTGCCTGACCTTTATTTTACCTCTACCTTTTCTTCTAATAAGCTTTATCTCAATCTTGGTGACTTCCGGTTTCTGGATGTAACCGATCAATCCGGTGTTGCAGCAGCCATTGGATTCAAGACCGGCACTTCAATGGCAGACATCAATGGGGATGGCAGACTCGATATCTATGTTTGCCGAACAGGTAAAGATGATGACGGCAAGAAAACAGATCATGTCTTTATCAATACTGGAAATAGAAATGAAAATGGCATTGCGATTCCTATGTTTGAAGACCAGGCGAAACAACTTGGATTGGCTGACAATAGCAATACAAATCATGTATGCTTCTTTGATATGGACAGGGATGGTGACCTGGATTTATTTCAATTAAATCATCGCGTCGATTTTGAAACTTCCACAGATTTCAGATTGGAACAAGGTGCAGATAGTTCTGTCATCAGGATTACAACGCCTAAATCTCCTTTCGAATCAAACAGGTTGTACAGGAATGACAACGGGCACTTTACAGATATCACGGTAAAGGCGGGTATGGTCTCTTCTGCATTTGGCCTGAGTGTAACTCCGGGTGATCTCAACAATGACGGATGGATGGACCTGTATGTAGCTAATGATTATATCGAGCCTGATCGCGTCTACATCAACAACCGAAATGGAACATTTACCGATCATTTCGGTGACTATCTCAAGCATAGCAGCCTCAATAGCATGGGATCTGATATAGCCGACATCAACAATGATGGACTGGATGACATCATGGTCCTCGATATGAAGGCAGAAGATCCGCTGCGATACAAAACGCTGGTCAATGGCATGGAGTATGACCGGTACAACTTACTCGTTCAATATGGTTATGGCCGGCAAGTTGGAAGAAACGTCCTGCAACTCAACAATGGAAATAACACCTATAGTGATATCGGGCAGTTTGCAGGTATTCCTGCTACAGACTGGAGCTGGGGCGCATTGATCGCAGACATGGACAATGATGGATGGAAAGATGTGTATATCGCTAACGGCTATCGCAGAGATGTGGCTAATCTAGACTACCTGACGTATGTAAGAGATTCGCTTCAACAAACCGGAGGTCTCAATTCAACGCGCTTTCCGGATATCAATGACATCCTTGCGTTTCTTCCTGAGAAAAAACTGACCAATTATCTTTTTATCAACAATAAACAATTGGGTTTTGACAATTCGTCTGTCGCTGCGGGCATGAATCAGCCTTCGTTTTCAAATGGATCAGCCTTTGCGGATCTCGATCGTGACGGTGATCTGGATCTTATTGTCAATAATGTAGAAGATCCAGCTTTCATCTATCGTAATGATATAAAGGGTAGTCACTGGCTACAGATTGACCTCAAAGAAAAGAGTGGAAACACAGATGGGATTGGAGCTGTTGCTGATATATATATAGGCAAGATGCATCAACATCAATTCCTGATCACCAACAAAGGATTCTTGTCGGGATCAGAACCCATCCTTCACTTTGGGCTGGGAGACGCAACTATTGTTGATTCTGTTATCCTTCAGTGGCCTGAAGGCAAGAAGGAAATCATGAGATCCGTGGCAGCAGACCAGCGCATTACCTGGACACCCGGATCAGGTGAGAGCTATAGCAGTATTGCACAGATAGAAGCAA
>JAGOIB010000054.1:7148-12937 GCA_017995875.1 Saprospiraceae bacterium | reverse complement strand
GCAGAGGAACTTGCTGTATGCCGAAATGCGAGTGAAGCACTCGAAACTATCATTTTCGGTCTACGCCTCAAAAAGGGCGACAAAGTCGTGGTCTCAAAACTGGATTATCCAAACATGATGAACGCCTGGAAACAACGCGAACATCGTGATGGTATCATACTGAAATGGGTTGAACTCGACCTCCCCCGTATGACCAATAATGAAATCGTAGCGGCTTATGCAGAACAAATCACATCTGATGTCAAGGTCGTACACATCACACACATGATCAACTGGAACGGACATATTGTACCATCCAAACGAATTGCAGATGTTGCGCATTCAGTAGGGGCAGTTACAGTGGTCGATGGAGCACATTCTTTTGCACACGTCCAATATAATATTCCGGATCTGGGTGCCGATTATTTTGGCACCAGTCTTCATAAGTGGCTGTGCGCGCCTTTCGGTTCAGGATTACTCTATGTCAAGAAGGAACATATTGCCATGCTCTATCCGCATCTCGCCAGTCCGGATCCCGAAAGCCCGGATATCAGGAAATTCGAAGCTCTTGGTACACGTTCGTTCGCTATCGAACAAGCCATAGGCCAGGCCCTTGATTTCTATTACGCGATTGGCGGACAATTGAAACAGGAAAGGCTTCAATTTCTCAAGATGTATTGGACGAATGCTGTCAGGGATACTCCACGTATTCACATCAACACAGATACAGATCCTGACAGAAGTTGCGCCATTTGTGTTGTAAGCATGGATGGTCGCACACCCGGCGAACTAGGCGAGGCACTGCACAATCAATTTAAAATCCACACTACCACCATTGATTATGAAAATGTGCATGGCGTCAGGGTGACTCCTCACATTTACACAGTTAAGGACGACCTCGACCGACTCATCAATGGATTGAAAACACTCGCGACGACATAAAGGCGGAATTAACGTGACTTATCACGGTCGTAAAGACGCGATTTATCGCGTCTCTTTTATCGCGCTTATCGCGTCTGATTTATCGCGTCTCTACAGCCCACCTTTATACGGGCACACCATCCCATATTTCAATTCATCTGGTTTTGATTTTTCAATTTCCTTAAACCAGGTTTCCAGGTATTTGTATATTTTTTTCCGTTGGTTTTCATCCATGGGATTATTGGCTGACATGACTCTATCCAGTACAATTGGCTTTAAGGCTTCGAAGGAAATCAATATGTCGGCAGCACGGGTCGTAAAATATTCTCCTTCATACAACCTGTCATATTGATGCAACATGGTTTCCGGCCTGGTTTCTCTCCGGTAGGAGGCACCAACGATATTTGAATAATCAAAATCGTAAGGGATGACTACATATTTATTTAATGTATTGTTGAAAAATAGTTTTGCATTCCGGGACATGACAATGCTCCAATCCCTGTTGCCAATCATAAAATTGAAAGCAGCAGCAAGGCTGTAGGATTGAAATTCAAGAGAATCCTCAGAAATATTAAACAGTTTTCTTTCTGTTAGTCCGAGTCTTGAAGAAATGACCTTGTCTGGTTCCAATAAAAATCCTGTCGAGATAATGGAATCATCAGGATGTGATAAATCATGATAATGGACTGTTAGCCAAATCGTCCTATACGCGTTTGGTGTCACCACTTCATACAGTTGATAACACATCCGTTCCTCCAGCAGGTTTTCCTGTCCTTCCTGGTTAGGAAGACAGTGTGTGACCAATTTGATTTCATCAATAGGGGCCAAATGTTTATCCCGTAGTGTTGATTTTTTAAAATTCAATAGAAGCGGAGGCATCGAGCACCTCATCCTCCTGAATTTGCCCCGAAGATTAAGGGTCATTTTTTCATCCTTCATCAGGTAACCTTGTTCGGTTTCTATACTGATATAGGCATCGATTTCTTCCTGGTTGGAGCTGTAGAGTGAATCAAAAGGATAGGTCAGGGAGATTTTTACATTTTTTTGATTGTACAATGAATCAAAGAGAGAGATGTCTTCCTGGCTCACAGCTGAGACAGTAATGCATGTTAGAATCAAGACAATGGGTAGAAAAATGCGCATACAATCTCATTAAAGGCCCTATATTAGGTTAATTTGGTGGCTCGCGGTAAAAATATTGTTAACAGTTCGAAATCCAAAATTAGATTTGTAGTATGTTAATTGGGTATTTTCTCAGTTGGTGGCTTTACTGTACACCCATTCAACCTCAAGCACCAGCCACTGAGAAGCCTACCAATATCATACTGGTTATTGGCGATGGCATGGGATTAGCCCACATTGCTCTTGCCGAATACCTCTACAGGCCACCCTCCCCACTAACACAAATGGAAGTGATAGGTTTACAGAAAACACATTCCGCAAGTAATCTTGAAACCGATAGTGGTGCTGCAGGTACAGCTATCAGTTGTGGCGTAAAAACGTTTAATGCAGCAATAGGCGTTGGACCGGATAGTTCGGCCGTCACCTCGATCATGGAGTTGGCCAGGGATCACGGTATGAAAACAGGATTTGTTGTAACATCCTCTGTAGTCCATGCAACCCCTGCAGCCTTTTATGCGCATGTCAATTCAAGGGGGTCTTATGAGGAGATTGCAGCGCAATTGGTAAAATCAAATCTCGATGTATTTATAGGCGGCGGTGAAAAATATTTTTCGGAGCGTCATTCGGATCATGCAGATCTGTTGCAAACACTAAGGAGTAATAACTATGAGGTCATCAACAGTGAGGATATGCATGGGAAGATCAATCTTGATAAGATTCATAAGGATACAAAGATTGCATGCTTCACGGCTTATGAGGATCCTATCAGGGCTACCATGGGCAGAGATTATCTCCCATGGGTTGCCGGCGAGGTGATGGATGTGCTTCATAAGAAGGCTGACAAAGGGTATTTCATGATGGTGGAAGCATCCCAGATCGATTGGGCTGCGCACGCCAACGATCAGGATTGGTTGGCACTTGAAATGCAGGATGCTTATACGATGATGGAGACCTTGCTCACTAAGGTAAAGGAGGATGGAAATACCTTATTGATTATCACTGCAGATCATGAGTGCGGTTACATAAGCCTGAAAGGAAAACGTGTCCCACGTGTAGAATTTGGGAGTAAAGTCCATTCATCACAAATGGTTCCTGTCTTCGCATCAGGTCCGGGTGCAGAAGAGTTTCTGGGTATTTATGAAAATACCGAGTTGTTCGAAAAAATGAAAGAACTACTTGGATTGTAAGACCGTAAGACCGTAAAACTGTAAGATCGTAAGAACGTGAGTCTCCAATGCTCTTTGAATGGCATTTCATACCCATTCAAAGGCTTCGGCGACCGAAGGATCGTGAGAGGTGTGGGGTTTGTGTGTGCGTTTCCATGGGTTTATGTTGCAACCGAATCACTTCCCCAACAAGCTGTTAACAGTTGCAGTTATTATTTAATATGCCTATATTTGGAATTATTCCCTCTTAGACGCAAAACGAAAAAGGAATTACTCTATGATCAGAGTCCCTTTTTGCGGAAACCAACTTACCTCCTGAGTTTTTCAAAGTCTTAACCTCCCTGATTTTAATTTATTGGTATTTAGCCATTGTAAACCACAGCATAACGCATATAAAATAGTTTAATATGAAGCACAGAGAAAAGAACCTATCGTCCCATGCCTTATACCCGCGGGTTAGATTGGCCATTGGCCTGTTTGTCCTGGTATTAGGTTCCGCAGGTGTTCAGGCACAAACAGCTGTTAGTGCCTCCGGTGGAAACGCAACCGGCTCAGGGGGCAGTGCAGCTTACACGATTGGTCAGGCAGCATACACCAATTTTGGAGGCGAAAGCGGAAGCATAAACCTGGGTGTACAACAACCAAATCTAATTCTTACAGTGAGTACGAATGAATTAGATATCACCCTTTCAGCAAGCGTTTTTCCAAATCCGGCCAGTACGTCAGCGTCATTAAAACTGGAAGGTGAAAGTGCATCACCTATAGCAGATGACCTTGCGCTGAATCTCTATGATCTCAATGGAAAACTGGTTTTGCATCAGGCTATTCATTCCGTCATTACGACTATTCCTATGGATCACCTTACGAATGGCGTGTATGTATTGCAAGTGACACGCAAGAATATCGAAATCAAATCATTCAAAGTATTTAAAACAAATTAACCTATGAAATATCTATATCCAATCATACTCGTACTGTTGTTCATATCAACAGGCTTTATTCAATCTGTCAATGCACAGTCGCCACTCAAACTCAGTTACCAGGCTGTGATGAGAGATGCCTCAAATGAACTCCTTATCAACCGGAATGTAAAAGTGAAGGTTAGTATTCTAAAAGGTTCAGCAGCTGGCTCGCTTTCGTATTCTGAAAATCACACGACGACTACCAATGCCAATGGTTTGGTCACATTACAGATCGGTGGTGGATCTGTACTCAGCGGAAGCATGAGTGCTATCAATTGGGCTGCAGGCCCATACTTTGTCAAGACAGAGGTGGATCCCAATGGTGGTTCCAATTATAGTATTGTAGGAACGAGTGAGCTGCTTAGTGTTCCTTATGCTTTGTACGCAGCAAACGGCGGCACACCCGGACCTCAAGGTATTCAGGGACCTGCGGGACCAGCAGGACCAGCAGGTCCAGCAGGCCCTGCAGGTGCAGTTGGTGCAACAGGAGCTGAAGGAGATCAGGGCCCAATTGGTCCGGCCGGCCCGGCTGGACCACAAGGACTGAAGGGTGACAAAGGCGATAAGGGAGACGTAGGAGATGTCGGAGATGAAGGCCCCAAAGGTGACACAGGTGAAAAGGGGGATAAAGGTGACAAAGGCGACAAAGGTCTTAAAGGAGATAAAGGCGATAAAGGTGACAAAGGAGATAAAGGTGATACAGGACTTCAAGGACCTCAGGGACCAGTTGGCCCACAAGGTCCTGCAGGACCAATCGCCGGTTCTAACATGCAGATCAATTTCAATGACAATAACCAGGGTGGAGGTGATGCAGAATTGCTCTTTGAAAAAAACAGTAATCACATGACCATTGGTGCATCAGGAATTAATCCTTCTGCAGCTTTGGAAATCAAATCCACATCCGGTGGACTATTGTTGCCAAGAATGAATACACAACAAAGAGATGCGATCAGTGCACCGGAAGGTTTGATGATTTACAATGTAGAAACGGGCACATTTCAGGGGTATGCAGCAAATACAGCCAGTACATTTGCATCCAGTGAAGTAGCAGCAGATACATATTCTATAAGCGATGATGGATCAGATGCTTTCTACCTGGCCCAATCTTTTACGCCCTCCGTTTCAGGCCAATTGCAGCGCATCGAATTTAATGTAAGCAGCTTCACACCTGGCTTTGCTATCTCGATTGAATTATACCAGGGTGATCCCGCAGTTTCAGGGACTTTTATAGATGATCAGAATGCAACCATTACGTTTGGTGATTGGAATAAAGTGACTTTTGCTTCAAACCCTTCTGTTGCTTCGGGCGTCCTCTATTACTTTGTCATTAAACCTGCTAATATATCCGGTGGACAGGTAGGCGTGTATACAAGTGATAGTGGTTCTCCTGGTCAGCATCCCGGTGGTTCAATGTATATCTGGAATGATGGAACAGGAGACTTTGAATTATCCTCCGGAAACGATATGGATTTTAGAGTTATATCCGTACCAGGTAGTCCAGGCTGGGTAAACCTCCATTAAAATGCAATAGCCACTTCAGGCAATCTTTTCAGAAGACGCACTGACACCAAAGAGGTTGTTAGTGCGTCTTCTCCTTTTTACGTATTGGCTAAAACCGTAAGAGCGTAAGAACGTAAGA
>JAGOIB010000054.1:0-7048 GCA_017995875.1 Saprospiraceae bacterium | reverse complement strand
AATTAGCCTTTGTTGGAGTTTGCTCCAACAAATCGACTGGATCCCTTTTCCGCCATTCTGCCTTTGATCGTGTTCTGATTGGATTCGGTCTATAAAAATTGTCAAATCAACTAATTCCAAATGCTCATGGAGTAAGACTATTTATTTTACATGAAAGTCAAACTGATCCACATCCACACACTCACACACACATGCCCACTCCTCTCACACTCTTAAGTTCTTACGTTCTTACGCTCTTAAGTTCTTACGCTCTCACGGTAATTCTATACTTTAGACACTTAATCACTTCAACATGCTTCGTTTCTCCATCATTCTTGCATTATCCTTCCTATCGGTTCCTTACGGAATGTTGTTGGCTCAAAAAAAGAGTACGCCTGCTCCCCAAAAGACTTCACCCTCAAGGATAGCAGATTCAACCTTTGCCGGTCTCTCACTGCGGAATATTGGTCCTGCTTTTATGTCCGGCAGAATAGCCGATGTGGCCATTCATCCGGTGGATGATAATACCTGGTATGTTGCTGTAGGGTCAGGTGGTGTGTGGAAGACAACCAACGCCGGAGTTACCTGGACTCCTGTATTTGAGGATCAGACATCATACTCGATAGGATGTGTGACGATAGATGCATCTGATCCAAATGTAGTATGGGTAGGAACAGGTGAAAATGTAGGGGGCCGACATGTCGGTTTTGGCGATGGCATTTATCGAAGCGAAGATGGAGGCGCCCATTGGAAGAATATGGGTTTGAAGACATCCGAACATATTTCAAAAATCATCGTCCATCCAACGAATTCAAATATCGTTTGGGTTGCCGCACAAGGTCCTCTCTGGGCGAAAGGTGGCGAGCGCGGGATATACAAAACCATGGACGGTGGTGTCACATGGAAAAGAACGCTAGGTGATAGCGTTTGGGTAGGTGCAACTGACATCGTCATTGATCCACGTAATCCGGACCAATTGTATGCAGCCACATGGCAACGAACAAGAACAGTAGCGAACTACATTGGCGGCGGTCCCGGTTCAGGAATTTATCGCAGCAATGATGGTGGTGAAACATGGACTAAACTAAAAGAGGGTTTGCCAACATCGGATATGGGAAAAATAGGCTTAGCCATTTCACCTCAGCAACCAGATGTCATCTATGCTGCTATTGAGTTGGATCGTAAGACCGGTGGGTTATATCGGTCAGCCAATCGCGGAGGCTCATGGGAAAAGAAATCTGAAGCAGTAGCAGGTGGCACAGGCCCGCATTACTATCAGGAAGTCTATGCATCACCTCATCAGTTTGACCGCATCTACCTCATGGATTATATCATGCAACAATCAGACGATGGCGGTAAAACATTTACCCTGGTCAACACACAAAATAAGCACGTAGATAATCATGCACTCGCTTTCAGAAAAGATGATCCTGATTATTTACTGGTCGGTACAGACGGTGGATTGTATGAAAGTTTTGATCACGCGCAGAACTGGAGGTTTATGGAAAACCTCCCTGTCACTCAGTTTTATAAAGTTGCACTTGATGATGCCAGCCCTTTTTACAACATCTATGGTGGCACACAGGACAATTCAACACAAGGCGGACCATCACGAACTGACAATCGACATGGCATTCAAAATTCAGATTGGAGAGTTGTATTGGATTGGGATGGGCATCAAACAGCTACTGAGCCAGGCAACCCAGCCATTGTATATGCAGAGCGTCAGGAAGGACAATTGTCCAGAATAGATATGACCACAGGAGAGGCCATTGATATTCAGCCGCAGCCGGAAGCCAATGAAGCTTATGAGCGTTTCAATTGGGATTCACCGATATTGGTTAGCCCTCATATGCCTTCTCGGATCTTCTTTGCATCTCAACGTGTATGGAGATCTGACAACAGGGGAGATAAGTGGACAGCCATTTCCGGAGACCTTACAAAACACCAGGATAGATTTTCATTGCCGATCATGGGTAAAGTCCAAAGTTGGGATGAGCCCTGGGATGTCAATGCGATGTCAAATTTTGGAACAATCACTTCGCTGGCCGAATCACCATTGCAACAAGGCCTTATATATGCAGGCACAGATGATGGTTTGATACAGGTGACTGAAGATGGTGGTCTCAATTGGAGAAAGATTGAAGTTGGCTCCATCGCGGGTATCCCTTCAAGTGCATTTGTCAATGACATTAAAGCTGATTTGTTTGATGTCAATACAGTCTATGTAGCGTTAGATAACCATAAGCATGGAGATTTTCAGCCTTATCTTGTCAGGAGCACTGATCGTGGACGCACGTGGCAATCCTTGCGCAACAATTTACCCGACAGGACAATAGTCTGGAGACTTGTGCAGGATCATGTGAAGAAAGAACTGATGTTTATCGGAACAGAATTTGGAATTTACTTTACGATCAACAGTGGTGCTTCATGGATTAAAATCAAAGGTGGGTGCCCGACTATTCCATTTCGCGACCTCGCGATACAACGACGTGAAAATGATCTGGTCGGCGCTTCATTTGGAAGAGGCTTTTTTATTTTAGATGATTATAGTCTTTTACGCGATGTTTCTGAACAGCAATTAGGAGAAGAAGCTACTTTATTCAATACACGCAAAGCACTTTGGTATATACCCCGATCTCACCTGAGTTTTGACGATGAAAAGGGTTCTTTAGGAGCAGATCATTTTGTTGCTCCCAATCCTGCCTTTGGTGCTGTCTTTACCTATTATCTGAGAGATGGTTGGAAATCAAAACAAACTTTACGAAAGGAAAGTGAAAAACCATTGAGAGCTTCCACAAACGATATTCCTTTTCCCGGATGGGAAGCATTGGATGCAGAACGCACAGAAGATATAGCCAGGGTCTGGCTGACGATCACGGATTCCAATGGAAATACTGTTCGTCGTATAGGTTGTCCTACAGAAAGTGGATTCCATCGTATCGCATGGGATCTCAAACTTCCTATTTCAGATCCTGTGAGACTCAGTGATCAGACTGCAGAGGCTAATTTCAATCAGTCAGGTGTTTTAGCCGCTCCGGGCACCTATACTGCATCTCTTTCAATGCAGGTTAATGGAGAAATTACACAACTTTCAAAGCCTGTAACATTTATTGTGGAGCCATTACGAAAAGGGGCACTGCAGGGTAACAGCCTGCAGGAAACAGCAGCCTTCTGGAAATCTTACGAAAATGCTTCTCAATCTTTTTCTGCTATTCAAATCGCAGCAACCAATTCCTTAGCAAGGGTTACGGCCATGCAAAAGGCACTTCGTATGGCTAATGCAGCACCGGGTTCGCTTGATCAACAGGTCTTCCAGGTCAGACAGGAGCTAATTGAACTTAACGGGAAACTGAGTGGCAACGGCGCTAAAGCCCAGATTGGCGAAAAGAACAATCCTACGATTGGAGAGCGATTATTTAAAGTGCTCCTCAGCATAACTTCTTCCACGTATGGACCTACAGCAACCAACCTAAGAAATCTTGAAATCATCAATCAGGAACTTGCCAACATTCACATTGCATTGGAAGCAGAAATATCAAAGCTAAACTCTCTTTCAAAAGAATTGTTGAATGCAGGTGCCCCATGGATTGAAAGTGAAGCATTACCTCCTTTACTAAAAAATAACTAATCAATACACACACACTCATGCCCACACTTCTCACGCTCTCACGCTCTCACGTTCTTACGCTCTTACGGTCTCACAATAAAGCTTCATGAAAAACAGAAATCTTCAAACCGAAATAGATGCCAGCTATTTATACCGGCAATTAGCGGTTCATGAGCAAGACAAGGTCCTGGTCAATGTCTTTCAACAGATGAGTGAAATCGAAGGAAGTCATGTCAAGGCATTTGCAGCTAAAGAGAATGTGCCACTTGATCAACTGCCCGGTCCTTCCTGGAGAGCAAAGACTTTTAATCTGATAGGAAAGGTATTTGGGTATGATTATGTCTTAGGTGTACTGATGGACACAGAGAAGACTTTGTCCAATGCTGTAATTGCGACCAAACAGAAGCAAAACCTTGATATCACCGGAAGAGAAACCACGCACGTAAAGATCCTTCGGAGCATTCTTGAAAAGGAGCCTGAAGTATCCGGAGGAAACCTGGCGAAATTTGAAAAACGTCATCGTTCAGTGGGTGGCAACGCCATTCGCGCAGCGGTCCTTGGCGGCAATGATGGATTAGTTTCCAATTTCAGTTTAGTCATGGGTATTGCAGGTGCTTCTCCGGATCAGAGTGGTGTATTACTCGCCGGTTTGGCCGGTCTTCTCGCCGGCGCTCTGTCGATGGCACTTGGTGAATGGATTTCTGTCAAAAGTTCCCAGGAATTATATGAAAACCAGATGCAACTTGAAATGGATGAACTCGAAACCAATCCTGAAGGAGAGCGAAGGGAAATAGCCCTGATTTACATGGCAAAAGGTATCCCCGAAGACCAGGCCAGCCAAATGGCGGATGAAATCATGAAGGATAACCGGCAGGCACATGATCTGTTGGTAAAAGAGGAGTTGGGCATCAATGCCGAAGAATTGAAAGGTTCAGCCATTGAAGCCGCTATATTTTCTTTTGTCCTGTTCGCCATTGGAGCTTCTGTACCCGTACTTCCGTTTATGTTTACATCCGGCATGAAGGCACTTGTCATCAGCGTGGCAGGGAGTGCTTTAGGATTATTCCTGATTGGTTCTGCTATTACACTCTTTACGGGCAGGAACGTTTGGTTTTCAGGCGCTCGTCAGATGTTGTTTGGATTGATAGCCGCAGCTATCACATTTGGAATTGGTAGGATTATTGGCGTTGCTATTGCATAGTTTGCGTTCTGGAGTAGATGTAGGTTTTCTTAATCCTTTGTCTTGAAGTCCCCTTTTAGGGGATTTAGGGGCAAACAAGACTGTTGCCGGATAAAGCAAACTTGACATTTTTTGTAGTTTAGGCCCCATGGCTTCAAGGAAATTCGTGATCCCGTTTAGTACAATAGGCACTATGCCTTTTAGGCTGTTCCTGAAATTGGTTTTTACTTACAAAATTGATTCCCGATATTATCTGCGATGTTTGATAGCCGGCATTGTAAGTTTTTTAGCAGCGCCCTTCCGGTGGTTTGAGCTAATCCTGTTTTCGAAAAAACTTTCCCGGACACCCCTTCCAAAGTCACCGGTTTTCATACTGGGCCATTGGCGTAGTGGAACCACATTACTGCACAATGCAATGGCACAGGACAAACAATTTGCGTTTATCAACACCTTCCAAAGTGTTTTTGCCAATCAGTTTTTCGCAAGTCGTTGGTTATTCAAGCCCATCATGCGCCTCCTCATGCCTGAAAAAAGACCGGCGGACAATGTACTCCTGTCTCCTGAATTGCCTCAGGAGGAAGGCATCGCATTGTCCAACATAAATTCCTTTGGGTTTTATAATTTCTTCTATTTTCCCAGGGATTGGAAGGCGTTTTATGACCTATACATCAGCGGGGATTCTTCCAGCCCTGCGGCGTTAAAGGCTTATGGAAAGCAATACAAAAAACTCATCGCACAGGCACTGATCGAATACAACAGAAAAGAGTTTATCTCCAAATTTCCCCCAAACACAGGTGCTGTAAAACATTTGCTGGAAATGTTTCCTGAAGCAAAGTTTATTTACATCTACCGCAATCCATGCTACGTATTCCAGTCAACAGTCAATTTTTTTAAGACGACACATGATGCTTTGATGCTGCAATCTTTTTCACACAAGGATTTTGAAGAGATGGTGTTTGAGCTATATGAACGGATCATCAGGGATTACGAAAATCAAAAAGCACTGATCCCTCCACATCATCTTGTTGAAATCCGGTATGAGGATTTTGAAATGAATCCATTGGATGGATTGAGGAATATTTATGATTCCCTCAGTTTGTCAGGGTTTGAAGCGGCCATTCCTTCATTTAAAACGTATCTCGATGCGCAAAAACGGTTTGAAAAGGGAGTGCATAATTTCAATCAGGACGAAATTGAGAGGATATCCTCCAGGTTGGCATTTGCCATGAAATTGTATGGATATGCTGGCATCGAAGAGCAGATTGAAAGGGCTTGAAGATCATTGAATACAACTCATTAGGAGTATGACAATATTGTTCTTTACGATGATGGTGGTTTTTGTTGAAACTTTGAATTGTAACAAATGTAACCATCCACAGACATGGATTTTGTCCAACTTTGCACCATCAAAAGATAAGCTATGATCTATAAAACAATTGTTGATGTCCGAACACCCTCTGAATATCAGGGTGGTCATGTGGCAGGAAGTATTAATGTTCCCTTGCAAGAGGTTCCAAAGCGGATTGAAGAAATTAAAGCATTGGGACAACCGATTTTGCTTTGTTGTGCAAGTGGCATGCGAAGCGGGCAAGCTACCACATACCTTAAAGGCTTAGGCATTGCCTGCGAGAATGGTGGGGGATGGATGGAAGTCAATTATCGTATTCAACTGGAAAAAGCCATCACACCATGAGAGCATTCTTGAAAAAATTATTCGGCTTTGGCCCTGCAACTGACTATAAAACTCTTTTAAAGGAAGGAGTCCAGATCATCGATGTTCGTACTAAGGCAGAATATAACCAGGGTCATATCCGTGGGTCAATCAATATTCCATTAAACAATCTATCGAACCATTATGCCAAAATGAAAAAGGATACGCCTGTGATCACTTGTTGCGCTTCAGGTGTACGAAGTGCCCAGGCTAAAAGTATTTTGTTGGCGAATGGATTTACAAGGGTGTATAATGGTGGGGGATGGATGAGTTTGAGGAATAAAATAGGCTAAGTCGAAGGCTAAGGCTAAGTTGAGGCGAAGGAAAAAGTGAAGAGTGAAAAGTGAAAAGTGAAGAGTGAAAAGTGAAAAGCGTGTGCTGAGCGAAGTCGAAGCATGAAGAGTGAAAAGTGAAAAATCATTCTAGTAAAGTGACTTTGCGGCTTTGCGTCTTTGCGCGAGAAAAGATGGACGGGTGAAGAGTGAAAAGTGAAAAGTGAAAATTGAAAAATCTCCCAAACTTCTAAACGCCTAACCATCTAAACACTAAACATTTAAACTCCTAACCT
>JAGOIB010000053.1:2074-12939 GCA_017995875.1 Saprospiraceae bacterium | reverse complement strand
AATACATTTGGATTCATTGGTTTTCCTTTGAAAGTACCGTCCCAGCCATCGAATGTATTCAGGACAAAAGCTGATTTGTAAAATAACATATTGCCCCAGCGATCATATATCGTCAGCTCTTTTACAAATGTATTGTCCAGGCGACTGGTGATCTTCCAGAAGTCATTGATGCCATCTCCATTAGGTGAAAATACATTTGGTACATAGATGTTATCTGTCACCATTGGTACATCCGGTATCACTTCAATAAAGGTCTCCAGAAAATACACACAACTATCAGCATCTGTGATCTGAATAGTCACGATAGTATCTTGTAAAGGATAAGCTAATGACGCAGGACATGACGGACAACTAAGAATACCTGATGGTGCCCAATCAAATTGAAGGCCAGGCTCACCAACATCACCTGTAATCGTAATCAATACACTATCTCCCTCTTGTATTGTATACAGCGAAGGCACGTCAAACATCCATCCAGGTGATGAAATAATTGAAAATGTATCTGTTACAGTACAACCATTTGTATCCGTAATAATGACAGGATAATCTCCTTCAGGAAGACCATTTACCAGCGTATCGCCATCAATGCCTTGTGGCCACAAGATTGAAAATGGCCCGGCACCGGTTATATTCAGTTCAATAGAACCTAGTGTTTCACAATTCCAATCAGTAGTTGATTGAACCACGATGTCCTCATTTAGGGTAACATATACATCAATGACAGTATCACAAAGTGTAACTGGATCACTATGTGTAAATGTGTATTGTCCTGCATCACTGATCCACAGCCCTTCTACCAATATGGAATCCCCCGGACATAATGTTTGATTTTGAATGACGAATACCGGCGGACAAATAGATTCAATCAGAAATTCAATCGTGACAGAGCTGCATGTCGTATCACTGACCAGCTCTTCAAAGAGGATCGGAATAAACCCTGCAATTAAGATGGAAGTATCAATACGTATTTCATAGGGATCTCTTTGATACAGTCCACTTACTGATCCTGCGATATCAGTAATCTGTGTATCTATAGCACCATTATTTAGATTAATTACCTGTATTGTAATACCAGGTATCAAGGTGTCAATAGGCGAAACGGAACCATCATGATCCACATCCACCCAAACCAGTCCATTGATTTCAAAACTGTCCGGAGCAGTGATGTTGACTTGAAAAACAGAATCGCATCCCTGCACACTAATCAAATGCATAACAAAGGTGCCTGTATCAATCCAGGTGCTATCACCTAATACTACTTCATCTCCTGCACACAACTCAAAAAACTGATCTGCTCCGGTAACCGTACAATTTTCGGTCAGCAACAAGGACACAATGATGGAATCTCCACATGTGGCGATAGTAGCCGAGACACTATCAATCAATACTTTCCATTGTGATGAAAGGAGTGTACGATCAATCAATGCAGTATAGATGGATGCAGGATAATCTTCAAATACAAACTGACCTTGATCATCCGTATTGGTCATACCCATTTGTAGACCATCACTGGAAATAATCTCAACAGGAATACCAGGCAGTAAGGTATCTGCAGCACTAATGATACCATCTCCATCAGTATCATAATAGGTTAAAACAGTTATGGAGCCAATGCCCGGATATAAAATGATATCCAGTGGATCCGAGACGGCAGTACATCCATTGAGTGTAGTGATCTCAATGGTATACGATCCGTCATCTGTAATCAAGAAATCAGATGGCCAGGATGTACCAGACAAGTACGGTACGCCATTCTGATAGATGGTATACGATGTAATAGGTCCCATGGGTGGTAAACAAACAGTGAGTGGATCACATTCTACAAAACACCCTCCTGGCAATTGATCTACAGGCGCAGCTGGATTGATGGTAACAAGATTACTTACTGCAGAACAGCCGTTAGGATTGACAGCTGTAACCATATATGCACCATCCTCCTCAACAGTTATAGTAGTACCCTCCTGACCATCAGACCATGTGTATGTAACACCAGCCTCCGGATTATTCACTTGAAGAATATTCGGATTAGAACTACAGCCAGGACCACTGGCTAAAGAAATTAAAGGAACATTGGGTAAACCAAAAATTTCAACGAGTATCGACGACGTATCAGAGATACATCCGCTGGTGATATCGGTGGTCACCAAGGTATATTCATTCAATCCAGGTGGAGGAAGATTGGCACCTTCGTTAGTAAATTGAAGTATCTGGGTTACGGATCCATCTGACCAATGATAGGTTACATTGCCTGTCGAAAAGGCGGATAATTCATATTCGGTGCCATAGCAAATCTCGAGTGTCGAAGACCATGGGCCGTAGAGGTCGGGTCCATAGATCTCACGTGCTTTGATGATGACTTCAGGCTTTGGAAAAACCTCTACAAACACAGCGGGAGGAGCATAGGTACAATTGTTTTGATCGCGAACCAGGAGATTGTATTGATTACTTTCTGTCACCTCAATCTGTGAGGTAGTCTCGCCATTGCTCCATGACCAGGATATTCCTCCTGTTGGAGAAGTAAGTATTGCTGTATCACCTGCACAAAGTGGCGTGATGGGATCTACACTAATCACACCACTGAGGGTGTTAGGCGTAATGTCAATCATGAAGGATACACCATTCATGCAACTATGAATATCGGCCGCTGCAACAGTCACCCAATAGCCACCAGGCAGATCAAATGTATGCAACACTGAATCTGACACGGCCATGTTTTCAATGCCACTGGCGGGATCTCCAAAACTCCATTGAACATTGTACACCTGTCCAAGTAACTGAAAAGCCATCGCTTCGTCTTCACAATATTTTGGATCAAAAACCGGAGTTAATAGTGGACCTGCAGATATAGTGACCATATGCTTTTGGGTTGTAGTACAACCGCTAAGCAATGTAACCGTAAGGGTGACTTCATACATACCCGGATCATTATAGGTATGCGAAGGATTTTGATCTGATGATACATTGTCTGCTCCACTTAGTGGATCATCAAAGTCCCATGACCATGCACTGATTGTTTCACCAGGTAGAAACGTAGTCAGATCTTCAAAGACAATGGGCGAAAAAACACAAATTCCTTCGTATTTAAAATCAGCGACTGCACGAATAGTATCTGTCAGTTTTTGAAAATGACCACATGTTGACGCATCGTATGGAAACCCATTCAGGAGGGCAGTCATGACCACATGATACAATCCTGGTTTCGAATATGTATAATCAAAAACGTCAGCATTGATCGCAGCAATCGTTCCTTCACTGTTACTGCGTACATACCAGTTGATCGAACCAGGCGTAAGACCCGCAATGAGCGGCGTATACTGATGGATATTGCACGCTGTCGCCGTTGCTGAAATACTGAAGTCATTACTTACCAATGAACATCCTCCCGGAAATCCAGGAATAGGAGCACCACATACAGCAGGTGAGCAACAATCTTTAAATGAAATTTTCTGCGAGACAGTCTTACACCCATACTGATTGGTTACTTCTACATGATAGGACCCAAACGTATTGACGACAAACACAGGACCACCGGGACCAATCAATACATCATCCAGATACCATGCATATGAATAGTCAGTACCATCGGTATTAGCTACGATCACAACACCACCGGGCATAGTTGCGCAGTATGTTTCTTCCGCAGCACTAGACAAATGCACAATGGGTGCAGGATAAGAAGTAATCTGAACCGTTTTTTCATTTGTGCAACCAAAGCCATCCGTTACTTCAACACCGAAAGAACCTGGAGGTAACTGAACATTGTTTAGAACACTGATGACACCATTATTGTCATTGACCCATACGTGAGATAACAGTGGTTGATCGGTTGTGATCGGTACTAATTCATTGGCACATGCGGCTGTAGTGCCAATGACATTGAATACAGGTTGCGGATGAACCAGTACAACTTTATCAACGGAAACTCCACAAGCATGAAGCCGCAGTGTCGCTGTACCGGATTGCGTCCAGAATACATCTACATTATTTAAATCACTCTTATTGATTTCACCATGATCAGCCGGAATGATTTCCCAGGTATAGTCTGCACCACTTATCAAGTCGGTGGTGTATGTATCAATGGCATTGAAGCAACCATCATCCGGGCCAGTGATAGAAAGTTCTGCAGATGTACCAAGAATAAGTGTAACCGGATCTGATACACAACCCTGGAATTGAATATCGGCATGCACAGCCTGAACTATATATGGAGGTGTCGTTCCAAATGTGTATTGAATTGATTGCCCGGTATAATTGTTGATAGTTACTCCATCTGTGACAATCCACTGTGTGGCAAATTGACCGGCACTTTCAATAGTATAACCATATTGTTGTCCAGGGCATATTTTTTGTTCACCATGAATGCCTAAAGGAATATCAGGAATCTCGGTAACAATAATCGTTTGCCTTATAGATTCTGTACAATAGCCTGCATCCACATTTGCAGCAACAATAGAATATTCACCTGGAGCTGTATTAAATGTATATGTAAACAAAGAACTGAGGCCAGGCTCTGTGTAGAGGATATTTCCAGATGCATCTTCAACATGCCATGCGACATTGACTGGAGAGAAAACATTGAACCCGCCTTCAGCCATAACAGTTGCCGTTTGATTCTGGCAAACCTGGATATCTCCTGTCAATCTTATTTCAGGTGTAATTGAGACAGCCAGTGCATCGCTGCCGGCGCATTCCAGAAAGCAGTTATTGTACTGTACATCTACTGATGATGAGGTGCTGACATTGACATCAGCCCATCTGACGGTAATGCCGTTTGTATTCTGTCCACCTAATATGGTTCCGGACGATCCGACGGTCCATTGATATTGTGTGCCGGGAAAATAAGGCACTGTGTACGTCGTGATTTCCCCGGAGCAGACACTCACGTCACCATCGATCGGGCCATCAGGTGTTATGATAGGAATACGAAATGTATTTGAAAAAGAACAATAAGAAATAGCACAACCGCTCACAGATAAGTTTATAAACCCATCAGGGCCTTCGTGCCAGATCACTTCGATAAAATCATCAGTAGGTTGGCCACCATTGACTATTGTACCATTGGATGATACAGACCAATTGTAGGTTGTGCATCCATTTGTCGTAGCGGTATAGCGTTGTCTTGTTTCGGGACAAACTGAATTGACACAATCCAAAGTTGGTGCAGGTGATGGAAGTACTTCTACAACGATTTGCTTTTGATCGGAGCAATCACATATATTATCAGCCAACAACGTGACCGTATAGAACCCTTCAGTTGAATAGGTATGAGAAGCATCATATCCATTTGATTGAGCACCGTCTCCAAAGGACCAGGTATAATTGATCCCGTTGAAAGAAAGATTTTCAAAATACACTTCCTGGTTTTTACAGACCGTCAATGTTTCTCCAATGGCCGCAGGTGTGGTGATAAAATCTGCAAAAGGCTGGGGTTGGATATCGAAGCAAAGAGTCGTATTACAACCGCCCTGGATAATAAGCGTGACCGATCCAGGTCCACCAGGGCCCCATGTAATTAATATGGAGTTTTGGCTATTGACGACATATTCATCAGCACCGATTACTTCAATGGCATCAAAAATAACTGGCGATAGGATCGTGGTTTGGGAAAAAGCACAAACCTTATAACAACCTTGGGTATCCAATTCATAGCATCCTATGACTTGAGGTGGGGTGATGTGGCCAATTGCATAGATGATGATGCTATCAGTGAGTATGACCCCATTGACCGAAAGAGAACTGCCAACCAAAATATAAGTACCGGGAGCGTTATATAGTATCGTAGCAGAGTTTACGTCCTCCGAGATAATAAAGGCTCCACCCGCAGGGGTTATAGTCCAGGTTGTGCTCATTATTTGCTCACTCGTTTCAATATTGTAGATATACGGTTGAGTAGAACAAATATCAACGTCCTCACGGCCAAATATCTCATAGAATTGGCTATAGGCAGGTTTGCCACATAAAGAAAGCAGAAGGATAAGGTATATAGTGCGCATTGTATTGTAGATGATGGGGCTTTGGCATTAAAGATACGGAAGATGAGATACCTGAGGACTCTCTGGTGCTGCCTGAAAATAGCTGCTTTTAGTGATTCCAGGGATGGCAGACCTTTGTTTCAACTTCTTCCATCCTCACTTCACGTCCTGTTTTCTCCGTTTCAACGTCACGCTATTTGATCCTGGAGGGTGAAGTCCAAGCTTTGCAATATCAAAAGCAAACAAATCATGAGATCTTTTTTCTTTATCCTTTTATGGTTTCCGGTCCTTCAGGGATTTTCACAAGAGACTAACCGGGCATACGACCGACTTGGGATTCTGGCCGGTTGGCAACAGACCCGGTTGGTAGACCAACAATTTTCACCACTTATGTATAAGGCAAATGAACTAAGCTTCAAGCTTTATTATAATGCAAAGCATCATCAATCCAATTGGAATGTATCCCTTGAAGCAGCTACCGGAAGTCTTTTTCCACCACAATTTGCAGATCGGATGTTATACAACACCACAGAAGATATTGATGGCAACATGACCACAGACTCCTTTTTTGTCAGGGGCAATACACGTACTGTTAATCTTCAACTTGGTTATGCATACGACCTTGTTCACAAAGATGCCTGGAGATTTAGTGTAGGAGGTTCCGTACGTAATCAACTTATGTATCCAAGCACATTTGTCAATATCGGAATCATGAATTCCGCTTCTCTCCTCGTGACCACAGAAGGAACCTATTATGCCGGTAGTAAAAACGAACTAAGTCTCGGCATTAACGTACCTGTAATTGGTTTCAACACCCGATTTCCCTATAGTGGGACGGTATCGACTCCAAATCAATCATTACTGGAAGCTTTCTTTGACGGAGGAACGCATTTTATTTCATTTAATAAATACACCCAGGTCAATGTTAATGCTGGCTGGCGATATGCTCTCTCCGACAGAACAGGTATCGGCCTGCAATATGATTTTATGTGGCAACGATACACCACTCCGGTTACCTTAAAGCAATACTCCTTCAGAATAGGAATATCCGTTGATTTCGTACTCTAACCTTTGTATACTAAGCAATTAAATAGCCATGCGCACAAAACTTTATCTTTTACTCGTTACAGCCGGTTTTATCACTTCCTGCGAAGAGATTCTCATTGGACCTGCAGTAAGCAATGATCCCATATCCAATTTTGAAGCGATGTGGAAAAGTTATGATCAATACTATGGTTTGTTTGAGCCAAAGGAAGTGGATTGGCAAGCCACCTACAATCAATACAGGCCAATGATCAATGAACAAACAACAGACGATCAATTGAAATCCATCTTTCATGCGATGATTGATCCACTGGACGACAACCATACGTATATCATCACCACTGAAAATGAGCCACGCATCGAATCAGGTATCTTTGACACACTCAAGGTGCAGACTGATTTTTCGCTGGATCTTATTCCGTCGTATGTAAATGATTTTACGCACTATGGTGCTGCGATTGATTACGGAACACTCGCGGACAACATCGGTTATATCCATCTTGGAGATTTTATTCCTTCCAGAAAATACTTTGAAGATGCGCTGGACCAGATCATCGGAAAACTAAAGAACACCGATGGATTGGTCATTGATATCCGTGACAATCCCGGAGGAAATGATGCAGCTGCTCAATATGTAGCGGGCCGTTTTGCCGCAGAGCGAAAACTATACATGAATGTCAGAAAGAAAAGTGGCCCTGGACCAAATGATTTTACACAGGCGATACCATGGCATGTTGAACCAACGGGTGGAACACGCTATACCAAATCCATTGTGTTGCTTACTTCAAGGTGGACACAAAGTGCGGGGGAAACATTTACACTTGCCATGCAAGAACTGGCTAATGTCACGCAACTCGGAGACTTTACGTCCGGAGCCTTCAGCGATAATATTGCGCGTGAGTTACCAAATGGTTGGTTTTGTTTTATGAGTATAGGCGATTACCGGGCTGCAGATGGGAAGAGCTATGAAGGCATTGGTGTTAAACCTGACATGTGGATAGTTAATTCGAAGCAGGATATTCAATCAGGAAAAGATCGCACCCTCGAAAAAGCATTGGAATTACTTTAAGCATTATTTATAGGTTTGCATATTGGATTCAATACCGTATGCTGATACTCAATTTGAATCACCAGACGCATGAAAGAGGATACCAACAGGCTAGATGATCGCAGCTTCCGATGGATCGGAACAGTCCTGCTGTCGGTGCTCTATACTACATCCGTCAATCTACCCGCCATCATTGCACAGCACAGACCATGGTGGAAGCAATATCTGACAGATTTTGTTTTCATCGTGATTTGCTGGACGATTGCCAGAGAAATTATTATCTATTGCAGGGCAAAATTTCCTGGACTTCGAAATACGATCCGTCGCGTTAGCATGTTATTTTTCAGCACAGTGATCATTTCGTTTGCTGAAGGATTTTTGATTGTGTATACGCTCAATTATACTAATTACTATCAATTGAGTTTTTCCCCAACTGATTTTTTCTATACCAGTGGTCTTATCATGGTGTTTTCAATGATGATCATGGCGATCTATGAAGCTTTATATTCACTCAATGAATGGAACAAACTGGCCGTAGAGGCAGAAGTGCTGAAAAGGGAAAACCTCCAAAGCCAGCTTGAATCCCTCAAGGAACAAGTCAAACCGCATTTCCTCTTCAATTCACTGAGTACGCTGATCGGGCTTATCGATGAAGATAAAGCGAGGGCAAAGAAGTTTGTAGAAGAACTCGCCTTTGTGTACCGGTATTTATTGCAAAGCAGTGAAAAAGAACTCATCCCTTTGTCGGAAGAGTTGGGCTTTATCAAAGCCTATTATTATCTTTTAAAAACCAGGTTTGAAGAAAGGCTGATGCTTGATATTTATGTAGGCAGAGATTTGGAACAACAAATGATTCCACCACTAACATTGCAAACCTTATTGGAAAATGCAGTCAAACATAATATGGTGTCCCAGGATAAACCATTGCGTGTTGTGATTTCCCAAAAGGATACGAACCGGATCGTTGTGTCTAATAATCTGCAACGAAAATCACAACCTATTCCTTCTACCCAAACAGGACTGGCCAATATAGCGGCTAAATTTAGGTTGATGCAGCAACCAGCACCTGAAATTGTAGAAACACCAGAAGAATTCAGTGTTGAAATAACCCTCATACCTAATACGAATCCATGAACATACTGATTGTAGAAGATGAAGCCATATCAGCTCGTCGGCTGAAATCTATCGTGATGGAAATAGATCCTACATTTCGCGTGTTGGAGATCACTGATTCTGTTCAAGGTACAGTTGCCTGGCTCAGCAGTCACCCATCACCGGACCTTATGTTGATGGATATAGAATTGACAGATGGAAAGAGCTTTGACATATTCGAAAAGATAGACATAAAGTGCCCGGTCATCTTTGTAACAGCATACAATGAATATGCTATAAAGGCATTTAAAGTCAACAGTATTGACTATTTGCTAAAGCCCGTCAAACAGGAAGAATTGGCCGGGAGTATTGAAAAGCTCAGGAAAATACAACAACAATATACCACCGGTATGCCTGCGATGAATATCCAGCACCTCTTGCAGGAGTTTCAAAAACAATCAAGCTATCGGGATCGTTTCCTGATCAAACAAGCTGACCGGCTCATTCCAATAGAAATAATGGATATAGCTTATTTCCGTACACACGAAAAAAGTAATTTCATTCACACCTTTGATAACAAAGCTTATGTGATTGATCTGACCCTGGATGAAATAGAGAAGACCCTTGATCCAAAAAAGTTTTTCAGGGCAAACCGCCAGTTTATCGTCAGTGCTGCAGCCGTCGAGAAAATCCATTTTTGGTTTAGCTCAAAACTCAAAGTGGATCTTAAGCCCAAAGCTACAGAAGAAGTCATCGTAAGCAGGGAAAAGGCCATGGCTTTCAGATCCTGGCTGGGAGAATAGGACATACGTTGTCTGACGGCATGGTCGGTTCATTTTAGTATTTTGCAGCAGTAATACTTCGATATGAAACCAATCATGAATAGATGCTTTGCCATCATGGGGGCGCTTTGCATTGTTATTTTCTTTGCATGCTCAAAAGAAAACCGGGAAGCAAAAGCGCTGCCCCCCAACATCCTTATATTCAGTAAAACAAAAGCCTTTCGCCATGAATGTATCGATCCCGGTAGTGCCGCGCTGCAATCGTATTTGAAAACGCATGGCATCAGTTCAACATTTACAGAGGATTCATCCGTCTTTACAATGGAGGGGCTAAAGGATTATGATGTTGTCATGTTTTTTCAGACGACGGGCAATGTATTGGATAGTGTACAACAAATTGCTTTTCAGGATTATATCAGATCAGGCAAAGGATATGTCGGAGTGCATGCTGCAGCGGATACAGAATATGATTGGCCCTGGTATGGAAAGTTAGTTGGTGCATATTTTTTAAGTCATTCGGATATCCAGGCAGCAGCCATTCAAAAAGTGGATACGTCCCATATTTCTTGCAAACATTTACCTGAACGATGGACACGCACAGATGAATGGTATAATTTTAAAGAGGCACCAAAGGAAGTCACTGTATTGCTCAAATTGGATGAAGCGACATACCAGGGCGGAACGATGGGAGACAATCATCCGATGACATGGTGTCATGTGTATGATGGAGGAAGGGCCTTTTATACAGCATTGGGGCATACGGTGGAGAGTTATAGCGACACTTTATTTTTGGAACATATTCGACAAGGTGTTATCTGGGCCTCAAATAAATGAAAAGCGAAAAGTGAAGAGTGAAAAATGAAAAGGGAGAAACGTTAACTGCGTCTCTGCGTCTCTGC
The DNA here is from genome assembly GCA_017995875.1 of Saprospiraceae bacterium. Next base: position 2,102 of record JAGOIB010000053.1, on the reverse strand, counting down.
GCGCATTATTTTAGCCCATCCGTTGAGC
>JAGOIB010000053.1:0-1974 GCA_017995875.1 Saprospiraceae bacterium | reverse complement strand
GTAAAACATGAAAAAACGTAAAAGCATTCTCATTGTCTTTATCCTCCTGCTATTCTTTATAGCAGCTGGCTTTTTGTGGCGCATCGCTCCAGAAGCCAATGGCTACACTGCAAAATATCTCTGTTCGGTCACCTACACGTCACGACTAGATCCACAAAAGGCAATGGAGCTATATATCAAGCCCATGCATTTTCTATTCCGGGGTGTAGTCCCGGAAATTGATACCGCCAGTAAAGAAGTCACTGCTCGTTTCTTTGGTTTCCTGCGACCGCGGACAGCGATCTGGCGGGAGGGATGTGGATGTACATTGCTGGTGAATAATACTGCAGAGGAACTACGAAGCCGGCATGAAGTTCCAAATCATTTAGATCAATCAATCGACAGCCAGAATGCAATTTGGCCTGTAGGAAATCTTGTGACCCGTGATAGCATACATGAAACCATCAATTGGACAGCGATCGATAGCATCCTCAATAGAGCGATGCGGGAGACAACAGATGTTCCGGCATTGCGAAATAATACACTTGCACTTGTAGTAGCATGGAAGGGACACATCATCGGTGAACGGTATGCAGAAGGTGTGGATAAAAATACTTCACTGCTGGGTTGGTCAGCGGCGAAGAGTATCACAGGATCATTGACTGGCGTGATGGTGCAAAACCATGGCCTGGATATAACTGTTCCGGTTGGCTTACCTGAGTGGGCAGGTGATGTACGAAAGGGAATCACCATCAATCATCTGTTGCGCATGGAAAGTGGTCTTGACTTTGCTGAAGATTATAAACCATTGGCGGATGCGACGAAGATGTTGTATGAGTCTGCAGACATGGGTGTATTCGCCGCGACGCATAAGCCTCGTGCAAAACCAGGAGAACGATGGGAATATTCGAGTGGCACCTCAAATGTACTTGCTGATATATTGTATTCACGCATTGGTGGTACACAAGCGGCATTACATCATCTTGCCTATGAAGAGTTTTTCAATCGCCTCGGTATCACAACGGCAGTATTTGAACATGATGAATCGGATGCGTTTGTTGGTTCAAGTTATCTCTTCATGAGTGCGCGCGATTGGCTTCGCGTATGCAAGTTGTATATGGATGATGGTGTGTGGAATGGCGAACGCATCTTGCCTAAAGGTTGGGTGAAATATGCGCTGACTCCAGCACCTCATTCTACAAATGCATGCTATGGTGGGCATATCTGGCTCAATGCAGCTTCTGATCCTGCGGACAGAAAGTTACCGGGACTTCCACCGGATGCCTTTATGTTCAGGGGCTTCCAGGGACAGTGGATTGTGGGAATACCTTCATTAGATCTTATGTTGGTGAGACTGGGAGTGACAAATAGTGAAGAGGGGTGGAGTCCGGAGGAGGTGATGGTTCAGGTCCTGAAGGTGTTGGAAATGAAAAATGAAAAATGAAAAATGGTTGTAGAGACGCGATTTATCGCGTCTCCATTCTCATAAATGAAAAATGAAAAATAAGCAGAATATTAGTGGTTTACCTAATGGTTTGAACAGAAAGGTGGTTTGGAAAGGATGGAACTATCTTCTCCCCTTCTCCCTTTTTCCAGGCTGTGTCTTCGTCAGATGCCATCCATTAGAATGCGGACATTTATACGGATACAATTGGATCTTCCTTTCACGACGGATATAAGCTGCAGTGCTCATTGCTTCTTCCTTTGAAGCATAGAGGTCCTTTAAAAATAGTCCACTGTCTGTGCATAACAGACACTGCAACCTGGTATTGACAACACCAAGGTGCCAATATCCGCAACTACGACATTGAAAAGGAGTGAGGTTATTGCCATACGTCTTCTGGATTTCTTCGGAAGCTATAGCTGCAGCGGTTTGACTGTGATACTCTTCCAGATATTGTCCGTTGTTGCCTTTGCAGGTCGCGCTTCTCATATTTTGAATTTTCAAGGTGTAGTTATAAACTACACCGAACAGTGGTTTTCAAAACTAAACTT
>JAGOIB010000187.1 GCA_017995875.1 Saprospiraceae bacterium | reverse complement strand
AGACGCGATAAATCGCATCTTTACGACCAATGATAATTCGGATCTTTTTATTTCTGTTCGAGGAAAATAAACCCATTCTTTTCATAAAGGATCTTCCAATCAGGATGTTCCTCTAATCGTTTCCTTTTGTCTTCTTTTAGAATAAAGAATTGTGGAATCGCTTCTATTGAAATGGTGGAATCCGGTACAGGTTTTTTAGCGTAGAAATAAGGAAGGTAACTTTTAAACCCAATGGTTTTTATTTCAACCTGCTCACCGGCTTTAGATTCGCAAAATTCTACAGCTGCACGCTGGCTGTACGATTCAATTTTTCCTATAAAAAATACTAACGCGATATTTACAAATAAAGCAGTTCCTGCAAAAAGGCTAATCAGGGCATAAGAATACTTCTTGCTTCGCCATAATGCTACAGAGGCAATTATTACACAAGCCATCCATATCGCCGGAATGAAATCCACATGGCTCCATTCCACTTTAGCCTCCATTGCTTTTTTGGAAAATACATCAAAGGTGAAGGTTGCGCTGACCCAATTCAAATGTTGACCAATGAGCGGAAGTGCCACCACGGCACCGATGATGAAAGTGATCACAGAAATACTCACGGAGAGATGCCAGGCATTCCACTTTTGTCGCACATCAAGATACCTGCATATGGTCCAGGCACTCAGAAAGCTGATGGGATAATAACTCAGCGAAGAATAGTGTACAATTTTGCTCTGTACTACAGAGAAAAGAAAGAGAACTACTACTAAAAGAATGATCATCAATAATCTTAACTTATAGATTTCCGGATTTGTATCAGCAGATTTTTTCCTAAATCCTCCAAGGGCAAACAAGGATGCAGGAAAGACACCAAACAAGGCTACTACAAAATGATATCCGGGAAATCCTTTATGGCCGGCAACTGATTCAGTCAACAACTCTGCCTGATATTTCAGAAAAGCCATGATGAAGTCCGGCCCATTGGAAATCCAATTGATACCAAACCAAATCCCCGCCACAAAAATATTTCCAAGTATAAAAAGCAATACAGCTTTATAATCCAGATACTTTTTATCCTTTGACCATAACCTCATGATCAGAATGGTAAGTCCGATAAGTAATGGCCCGACAGGTCCTTTTGTAAGAATAGCCATTCCGCTCATCAATCCACTCAACACAAACCACTTGAAGCCTGGATCTTTCGATCGTACTCCTTCAACCCATGCAATTATTCCTGAAAAAATAAATAGGTTAAACCATGGATCTATGATACCCGATTTATGATAGAGTGTGGGTAGAATAGACCCCATATACGACAGCGCCCAGAATAATCCGAAGCGTCTGTCGATCCATTTACTTCCAACTTTAAACAGTAAGACAAGTATGCTTATTCCTGCAAGTGCATTCGGTAATCGAGCTGCAAATTCATTGATGCCAAATATTTTCATGCAACCAACCTGCAGCCAGAAAAAGAAAGGTGGCTTTTCAAAAAAGGGCTGGTAATTGACCTGGATGTTGAGATAGTCACCTGTCTGAATCATCTCACGGCTTATTTCCGCAAAATTGATTTCATCCCAGTCAAAGAGATGTACACCGCCTATAAAAGGAATGTATAGGATAGCACCGGCGATAGCCAGGATCCATGCCCATGGAAAGCGATCAGATGATAATCCTGACAGACTCATTGTCTATCAATCCAGTTTGAGCACTTCGAGGAATGTCTTTTGAGGCACTTCTACAGATCCGATCTGGCGCATTTTCTTTTTCCCTTCTTTTTGTTTTTCAAGAAGTTTGCGCTTTCTGGAGATATCACCACCATAACATTTGGCGGTAACATCTTTACGCATCGCGGAGATTGTTTCCCGCGCAATAATTTTCGCACCTATCGAAGCCTGAATCGCTATCACAAACTGTTGACGCGGAATGAGGTCCTTCAGTTTTGCACAGATCTTACGTCCGAAAGCTTCTGCTTTGTCTTTGTGTACAAGTGAAGAAAGCGCATCCACCGGCTCACCATTTAACCTGATATCAAGTTTGACAAGATCAGACTGACGATAATCCTTCGGAGCATAGTCAAATGAAGCATAGCCTCTTGAAATCGACTTGAGCCTGTCGTAAAAATCAAAAACGATTTCCGCTAGCGGAAGATCGAAGCTTAATTCAACACGCGTCGGTGTCAGATAATTCTGATGCATCAACATTCCCCTTTTTTCAAGACAAAGGTTCATGATGGCACCAATATATTCCGGCTTCGTGATCACTTGTGCATGAATGTATGGTTCCTGGATATAGTCTACAAGCGTTGGATCAGGAAGGTCGTTTGGTGTATTGATGACCATCAACCCTTCACGCTTTGTGAATGCTCTATAGGATACGTTTGGAACGGTAGTGATAACTTCCTGATTGAACTCCCTGCTAAGACGCTCCTGAATGATCTCAAGATGCAACATGCCGAGGAATCCACATCGGAAACCAAATCCAAGTGCAATCGATGTTTCCGGTTCGAAGACAAGACTTGCATCGTTGAGTTGTAATTTCTCAAGACTATCCCTCAGGTCTTCAAAATCATCATTGTCGATAGGGTAGATACCGGCGAAGACCATCGGCTTGACGTCTTCAAATCCTTTGATGACTTCCTGACATGGCGTAAGTGCATTGGTGATGGTATCACCAACTTTAATTTCTTTTGATTCCTTGATGCCGGTGATGATGTAACCAACATTACCTGCGGACAGCTCATTTTTAGGAACCTGATCCATCTGAAGAATGCCGACCTCATCAGCAGTGTATTCTTTTCCGGTATTGACAAACTTTATTTTTTCACCCTTACGTAATGTGCCGTTAAATATCCGGAAGTATGCAATAACACCACGGAACGAATTGAAAACAGAGTCAAAAATCAAGGCTTGCAAAGGCTCTTTTGGATCTCCTTTTGGAGGAGGAATAAATTCGACAATAGCTTCCAGGATCTTATCTACGCCTTCTCCTGTCTTTCCACTGGCCAGGATAATATCCGATTTTGGAATCCCCACCAGGTCAATAATCTGGTCGGTCACCTCATCGATCATGGCATTGGGCATATCGATCTTATTGAGGATCGGAATGATCTCCAGGTTGTGTTCTATAGCGAGATAAAGATTGGAAATGGTCTGGGCTTGAATACCCTGAGTCGCATCTACCAGCAAAAGGGCCCCTTCACATGCAGCAATCGATCTGGAGACCTCATAAGAGAAATCTACGTGGCCGGGCGTATCGATAAGATTGAGCGTAAAGACCTCACCATTAGGTCGTTCGTAATACAATTGGATGGCGTGGCTCTTGATCGTAATACCCCGTTCACGCTCAATATCCATGTTGTCAAGCGTCTGTGCGACCATGTCCCTGGACGCGATGGTATGGGTCATCTCAAGCAGACGGTCCGATAAGGTGCTCTTACCGTGATCAATATGGGCAATGACGCAAAAGTTGCGGATATTCTTCATAAGGGGCGCAAAGATA
>JAGOIB010000052.1 GCA_017995875.1 Saprospiraceae bacterium | reverse complement strand
GACTCGCAGATGCCAGACTCATTACACGTAACCTGTTGGGCGTCCGTACGGACGACCGCGTACTACAAACTTGCTCGTTCAAGTCTTGAGACTTGAATGCAATATTTGCAAGTCTCCAGACTTGCGCGTTATCAGATCACGATTCACGCCTCACGTATCACGATCACGACATCGTTCATTTCGACTCCGCTCAATGACCGGGACATTTACGATGGGCATATGTGCAATGGCTATCCGCTTTGAAAAACTGTCTTCATTTCGGCTTCGCTCAATGAAGACAGTTTTTAACGCACGCCAAATCCCTATAAAAAAGAAAAACTGTTGCGTCGATACGGACGACCGCGTACTACAAACTTGCTCGTTCAAGTCTTGAGACTTGAATGCAATATTTGCAAGTCTCCAGACTTGCGCCTTATTATCTCACCATTCAAGCCTCACGATTCACGTCTCACGATTCACGATCACTGATCACAGATTACCACTTACTGATTACCGATCACTTCTTATCTCAGATGCTGAACGAAATCAAATAAGGAAGTAAAAGTAAAATCAATCTCCCCCGGCTCCACTGTATCCTGAAAATGCAGCGAAGAAATCCAAACGGTCACTGCACCGATATTTTTGCCCAACTGCATATCACTGGATTTATCCCCTACCATAATGGATTTAGAAAAATCAATTTTAGGATACAACTTCTTTGCCCGCAGGGGCATGCCGATATTGGGCTTGCGATCGGGATGGTCATCATCCAATGAAGTGCAGTAAAAAATACTATCAATGCGTCCACCTGCTGATTCGATTTGCTCCTTCATGTAGGTGTGGATATCTTCCAGATCCGCTAATGACATCAACCCCTTCTCCACCCCACGCTGATTGGTCACAACAACAATCCTCCCAACCATTTTGCTTACAATCGCCATCGCCTCCAACGCCCTGTCTGTAAAAACAAATTCATCGCGATTGAACACATAGCTCTTATCCTTATTGACATTGATCACACCGTCCCTGTCGAGGAAGAGCGTCCAGGAGGGATCGATAAAGGGAAGATTTTTAGATAGTGGCATGATGACAAATGAAATCCTGAGATCAATGATATGGTTTTGAATCGAAGAAAAAAAATGGAATGCACAAAGGTTGGTGATGGCAACAATGAAGCTGGAGGATCTTAATTAGGCTCTTCATTTAATCGCTTAAAGAAATTATTCAATACTTCAATTGCTTTCTCCAGGTTCTTATCATGAATACGATAAAAGGTATAGGGGAAGCGTTCTTCAGCAATGATTAATTGGGCTTGCCTCAAAATCTTTAAATGCCCGGATAAGGATTCCTTGCTGATCGGATGTCCCTTGGCTAATACCTGGACACAAAGTGGACCTTCAGACTGAAGCTTAAGTAGAATTTCAATTCGGCCAGGAAATGCAAGCGCCCTGGAAAAGCTACTGATGAGCTGAAATTCCTGACTATACAGGGAGTGTTTTGAAAAGGCCATAGACAAAGAATTACAGGTGAACAATCAAAGTGGTAGCGATCGGAATCTATTTTAAGATTTCGTCGAAAACCCTTTTGTCTGAATGTAAGTGTCTTGACACCACCAAAATGTGACCCCCTTTTATAATTTTTTTTTATTTTTTTCAGTCCCAGCTTCCAAACACCTCCATCTTCCCCGGTTAAAATCTCCCGTACCTATCCTCAACTCGCGAAATACTTCGCCTCCACCAACTCACATATAATATGCCCGATCATAATATGACTCTCCTGTATACGTGGCGTATCCGCTGACGGAACATCGATCAGATAATGGCAATGCTCCGCCATCTTCCCCCCTGAATCACCGGTCATTCCGATCACAGTCATTTCTCTGACCACTGCCATCTTACATGCTTCAAGAATATTCGGAGAATTACCGGAAGTCGATAACCCAACGAGTATATCTCCTTTCTGACCAATCCCTTCAATCAAACGGGAATACACTTGCTCGTATCCGAAATCATTTGCTACTGCGGTGATATAACTTGTATTGCAATGCAAAGCTTCGGCAGGTAATGCAAGGCGGTTCTTATAAAACCTGCCGGAGAATTCTGCAGCCAGATGTTGCGCATCAGCAGCACTGCCACCATTGCCACAGAAATAAACACGATGGCCGTTTTCAAAACAGCGAACGATTTCATCCACGATTTTCTCAATCCTCTTGAGTAAATCATCATATTCCAGCACATCCTGTTTGACGAGAATAGATTGCTGAATGATCTCCCTTATTTTCTCCTGCATGATCTATTGTTTTATACTGTCTGCGAGTGAATATATTTTCTCTACCATCGCAGACCATGAATATTTTTGTTTCTCAAGGCGAAGATGAGGAATAAAAAAGTCTTCTCCCATCTCAAAAAAGCGCAGGATACCATCGGCAATGGAAGCAGGCGTTGGTTCGACCACCAGGCCTACTTTCTCATGAGGCACCAGATCCGGTAAGCCACCAACATTGGTTACAATCATTGGCTTTTCAAAATGATAGGCCAATGGGGTCACACCACTCTGGGTTGCATTTCTATAAGGCTGAATGACTACATCTGCACTACAGAAAATATCCGGAACCTTACTATCCGGAATAAAAGATGTGTGCAGTATGAGTTGATCCCTGATACCCAGGCGGTCAATCAAATCCTGGTACCATTGTTCATCTTCATAAAATTCGCCCGCCACCAACAGTTTAATACCGGCATTCCTGATGCGCTGATCCGCCATCGCTTCCAATAGGATATCCAGCCCTTTGTATTTGCGGATGAATCCAAAAAAGAGAATCACCTTATCATGATCTCCAATCTCCAATTTTCCACGCGCTGCTACAGTGGAAACTTTTGGCCCGAAATTATCATAGATTGGATGCGGAATATATTCAGCCGGTTTACTTTTTTCAAGTGCACGCAAGTCATTCATGACTTTTTCACTCATGGTGATAAATGCATGGCAGCTTTTCAAAAAATAGGTGGTGAGCATCTTATCCCCTGCCCTTCCTTCATGAGGCCTTATATTATCCGCGAGGCAGATGATCTTTGTGTGATGATTTCTGAGCACACGACGTAGTATCGTCCCCAGCGCCGGACCCATAAAGGGTATCCAGAATCGTACAACGATAACATCCGGACGCTCCTGCTTCAATCGCTTACCCACCTGAAACCAATTAAGCGGATTGACTGAATTGATTACTGAAAAAATCGTCAATCCTTCCGGTGCCGGCTCACTGGTATATTGAGAAGTTCCGGGAAACAGAAAGGATGGATATTGAAGTGAAAAGGAATAGATCAAACATTGGTCGCCGTGCGCCATAAATTCACGGGCCAACCGGTGGTTGAAGGTCGTCAGGCCCCCACCACGCAATGGATGCGCGGGTCCGATAATGGCTATCTTTCTCAATTCCCCGGGGAATTTTCAAAAATCATGCTGCAAGATACTTGCCCTTTCCTGACTTCCGTACTTTGCAGGGTATATGTATATTGACCATTCAAGACCATAAATAGCTTCTGATGAAATACTTGCTTCTTCCTCTTATCACCCTGATTTCCTACTCTTTATCAGGACAACAACTGCAGAAAGTCGCTCCATCCGCAGGCGAAACCCTTCCCGGTTGGGCCATAAAAATGTATGCCGATCACCCCAATATCTGGCAGGTAGATGATGAATACCGTATCTGGCGCCAAACCAACCCGGACCTAAAGACCACCTACACACAATACTATAAAAAGTGGCGCAGAAACGTTGAGCCCTTTATCAATACGTTTGGTTTCGAGCAGCGACCAACTGCCGCCGAACAAGATGCATTTGAACAGCGAATTGAGGCACTTAAAAAGAGTAATCCGCAAAGGAGCGGAGGAAGCTGGACAAGCCTTGGTCCTATTGAAACTTTCAATGTCAATACGGGACCATCTCCTCTCGCCAAATCTGAACAAGCCAATATCTATTGCTTTGATCAATCACTCTCCAATCCCGACATCCTCTACTGCGGTACGGAAGGATCAGAAATATTTAAGAGCACCGACAAAGGATTGAACTGGACATGCGTGTCACGTGCCTATGCCATCGGGGCTGTCGGGGCCATCGAAGTACATCCGACCAATCCGGATATTGTCTTTGCAGGTGAAAGCAATAATATCCGCAGATCAACTGATGGCGGCACGACATGGGAGATCGTATTGACCGATCAGGACATGTGGAGCAATGAAATACTCATCAATCCTGCACAGGATAATATCGTGCTTGCTGCCACACAACATGGCCTTTATCGAAGTGAAGACGGTGGTACTTCATGGAATCGACTCATCAACGAACCATGTTATGACCTCGAATGGAAAGCAAATGATCCTTCCGTTGGTTTCCTTGTAAGAAATGATCCTACCACAGGCATCTGCAGGTTTTATAAATCATTTGATTCCGGACTGACATGGGAACTCAAAGACAACGGATGGTTTTTCTCCGATCTCGAAGGACGCAATGACGGTGGTGCACGACTTGCTGTGACCAAAGCAGATCCTAACAGAGTGTATGCAGTTCTTATTGGTGAAGCAAAGACAGACGACTCAGGTTTTATCGGCATCTGGAGATCTGATGATGCCGGTGAATCATGGGCCCTACCCAATCCACCGGCAGGCGGACCATGGAATGATACAAATCATCCAAACATGGCCACAATCGGACGCACCGGCGGATATCATCAAGGCTTCTACAATTTAGGTTTTGATGTATCCGATACAGATGCCGATTATGTCATGGCCGGTTTTCTCAATCTCTGGATTTCAACAGATGGCGCACAATCATTCTCCTGTGAAGGCGGATATTGCGGCAACAATTTTAACTACGTACATCCTGATTGCCAGGAAATAGAAATGAATGGTGAAGATATCTGGATGACAAGTGATGGTGGTATCGAATATTCCAATGATCACTTTGTGACACACTATGCCCGTAATCGTGGCATTACCAGTTCGGATTTCTGGGGCTTCGGTACCGGATGGAATGATGATGTGCTTGTAGGCGGTCGGTATCATAATGGCAACATGGGTTGGTTCGAAAACTGGATGCCGGGCGAAAGTCTCGGCCTCGGTGGTGGCGAAGCTCCTACAGGATATGTCAATCCTGGCGAAGGACGTAAAACTTATTTCTCCGACATTGGTGGTGTCATTCTTCCTGAAGATCAAAATGGCTACGCTAAATATTTTTCTATCGGAAAATATCCTGTTGAAAGTTATTACGATGCGGAAAGCGGAGAAATCGAATGGGATCCACGTTGCTGGAACACATTCTATGTAACCAATCAAAATAAAATATGGAAAACTACGGATGGTGGTTCATCCTTCGTGATACTTCATGAATTTGACACGATCATCAATGCCAATGCGATGAGCTTTGAAGTCAGCAGAAGCAATCCGGATATCATCTATTTGTTTCAACGCGATGATTACTCCTGGGATCCGGGTCTCTTATGGAAGACGATTGATGGTGGTCAAACATGGAATCAACTTGTGCTTCCTCCGGGCTATGCAAGACGCGGTCTTCTGGCATGCAGTGCTGAGGACGAAAACCGGATCTGGTTTGCTTATCCCGATGGTGGTGATGGTGAAAAAATATATACGTCATATGATGGTGGTGAAAGTTGGGTGAATGTCACAACTACCGCTCTCAATAGCGAACACATCACATACATCATGCACCAGGGAGGAACAGATGGCGGTCTCTATATAGGAACCTATCGTACGATCTGGTTTAAAGATGACAACATGACCGAGTGGCTGCCTTATGAGGATGGTTTACCTGAGCAGGTAGCGACTTGCATACTCCGCCCATTCTACAGAGATGATAAAATACGTCTCGGTGCTTACAGCAAGGGAATCTGGGAAGCACCCTGGGCTCTTACTTCAAGACCTGTAGCACAACCGATGGTCAGTAAAAGGGAAACCAGTTGTCCCGGTGACACTATTTATTATGATGACTACTCGATGCTCTCTCATGAAGGCGCAACCTGGGAATGGCAATTTCCCGGCGGCAACCCTTCATCATCGAATCTTAGAAACCCGAAAGTAGTCTATCATGATGCAGGATCATTTGATGTAACGCTGACCGTGACCAATCCAAATGGTACTTCCACCAAAACTGTACAAGGCATGATTGATGTCCTCGATCCGATCATCAATGAAGTACCTCCGTTTATTGATTTTTCCACTACTGATCATTTCACGATTGTCAATCCTGACAATGGCATCACATGGCAACCTATCAACTTAGATCAATGTGATCCTAATGGCGACATCGCCTATTATGTCAACAACTATGATTACAGCGGCTATGGCATCGATGATATACTGTTGCCTGTCAATCTCGATCTAACCAATGTCGTGGATCCCAAACTAAATTTTAATGTTGCATATGCACCCTATTACGATGGGAATGCATTTATTGATTCCTTAAAAGTTGAACTCAGCAACAATTGCGGGACCTCCTTTATCACTTTATTTCGCAGTGGTGGTGAAGCTTTGAGTACCACATCCAGCGGCCAGGGACCGAACAATTTATATGAGTACGACAGGTTTACTCCGGCAAACTGTGAAGAGTGGAGGTTCGTTACACTTGACCTCAGTCCATATGTGGGTCAATATGTGACCATCAAATTTGTCAATCAATCCGGGTATGGAAACAACATGTACCTCGATGATATTTTCCTTGAGACCACATTGGTTTCCACTGATGGCAGTGAAGAAAAAACAGCCATCAGCATTCAGCCAAATCCGACATCAGGCCAGAGCACTGTTACCGGACAAAGTATCGGAGATGATCCTGTCCAGTTAAGTGTTGTTTCTCCCACAGGGGTTGAGATCATGTTAAAAAAGATATTACCTAATGGAGGCAACTGGCAACAACAAATAGACTTACGCGGATTTCCAAGTGGGATCTATGGAGTCAAAGGAGTCGGGAAAAATGGGGTGACGTTTACGAGGAAGATTGTGAAGCAGTAGGGAAAAAGGCGAAGGCTGAGGCTTAGGCGAAGGAAGGCCCAACTGCCGTCGGATGGAGCGCCGCAGTGAGCGGAGCCGAACTGTTCTCTCCGCCGACCAACGATTTGCCATGCCCTTCTGCCGTCGGATGGAGTTCTCTCCGCCGACCTGCGAAACAGGCGAAGGTAATTCCAACTGCCGTCGGATGGAGTTCTCTCCGCCGACCTGCGATATGCGCTCAACGCTAGCTGGCGGAGAAAACTCCATCCAGCGGCAGTCATTTTTTAATTCTCTGGTGATAAGAAATCACTTCTAGAGATCATAGAATCACATCGACAGTACAAATCATGCCTCCCCGGGGTTTCCATGCGAAAGGATGAGTGGAGAGGAACACAGGGGGCGGGGGCAAAACTACGCGGCTAAGCCACCTCCATCCTATCCTTCATCATCAGGAAATAAACGACAACACATATGGTCACCGTAGCAGTAATACCAAACGCAACTGCTGATCCAAATGAGTACCAGATAACCCCCGTGAGAGAACTCGCCAGTAGTGTACATATACTTTGAAAACCTGAATAGAATCCGATCGCTGTTGCTGTATCTTTTTTATCAGCGATGTTACTGATCCATGCTTTTGCAATGCCTTCTGTCGCTGCAGCATAAATACCATAGGCAGAAAAAAGGAGCAGGTACACATACCATCCACTTCCAATGACCATGCCAAGGTACACCATGGCAAACATGATGAGTCCTGTGATAAACATCTTTCTCAATCCAACTTTGTCCGCTAAGATTCCTAGTGGAAAAGAACTAAGCGCATAAATCAAATTGTAGAAAATGTACACACCGATCACCCATGTATCATTCATTCCCGATTCCCGCAGCTTGAGCAGCAGAAATACATCTGAGCTATTAAACAAAGCAAAAATCAATAAGCCGATAGTCACCTTGCGAAATGCGGCAGGGCTCTGCTTCCAATATCCAAGGAAAGAGAAAAAAGATCGGCGAGGTGCAGCTACCTTATGTACGGAAGGTTTGTCCTTTAACAAAAATGTTATCAGCACTGCAAATACTCCCGGAATAAAGGCCAGGAAAAACAACGTCTTATAATTGGTCGGATAAAAATGTAAATAAATAAGTGCCAGCAATGGCCCGAGTACAGCACCCAATGTATCCATGGACCGATGAAATCCGAAAATCTTCCCTTTCGTTTCTTTCGTTGATTCATCAGACAACATTGCATCCCTGGCACCAGTGCGGATACCCTTTCCAAGTCTGTCCAATGTCCTTGTTGTAAAAACCCAAAGTGGGTGCACAAAAAATACCATGCTTGTCTTGGCAATCGTGCTTAACGCATATCCTAATTGTACAAAAGGAAGACGCTTGCCTGTGAGGTCTGATCGCTTCCCGAAATAGCCTTTACTCAAACCGGCAGTTGCTTCTGCCATTCCTTCCAGAATACCAATCAACATCACCGAAAAACCTATACTGCTCAGGTAAATTGGCAGCACAGGATATAACATCTCTGAAGACATATCCTGCAATAAGCTGACAAGGGACAGCACCCAGATCGTACGTGTAATGTGTTTCAAGAAAAAAGAAATGAATTCAGGTTATCGATTCGCCGGCTCTATCAGGTCCCAAAGATTGCCATAAAGATCTTTAAATACACCGACCATGCCATATGGCTCTTTAACAGGGCCTCGTATGAATTCCACACCCTTCGATGTCATATCGTTGAAGTCGCGCATGAAATCATCCGTATGCAGAAAAAGAAAAACGCGCCCACCTGTTTGATTACCCACTCTTGATTGCTGTTCTTCATTAGCAGCTTTAGCCAACAAAAGATTACATCCAGGTTGGTCAGATGGCGAAACTACTACCCACCGTTTTGTTTCACTCATCACTGTGTCTTCTACCAACCGGAAGTTGAGTACATCGACGTAATAACGAAGTGCCTCGTCATAGTCCCTTACCACGAGTGATATTTGTGCGATTGATCTAATCATACCGTGAAGATAAGTCGTGAGAGCGTGAGAACGTGAGAACGTGAGATATGTGCAGAAATTAATTACCTGCCGTTAAAAACGGCTACACAGGCTTTCACTTAGAGATGCTTTTTTTGATCTTTGGTACGCGAATACTTCGACCTGCATTCTCTCATCCATGTGCTACAGCTCAGCAACCACTTAGGTTTAACCTTAGCTCAACAATTCATTTTTTTTTGATATAACTTTTCACACTCACACAGACACCCACACTCACTCTGAATTGGGGATTTAGGGGTAAACCGAAACTCGAAACTGAAAACTCGAAACTCGAAACTACAACCACACCCCATCCCACACCTCTCACGTTCTCACGCTCTCACGTTCTCACGCCCTCACGTTCTCACGTGGCATGGAGGGACAGCCACCTGATCAGGAGCCTGACTCCATATCCTGTCGCGCAATACCCCTTTCCAAAACCATTTGGCTGGAAACTCATTCCGGCGATATCGAGGTGTGCCCAGGAAGTATGTTCTGATGTGAAGAATTCGAGAAATTTTGCGGCGGTGATAGAACCTGCGTATGCTTTCTCACTAAGGTTTTTGATATCGGCGATGTCGGATAGCATATCATCGTGATACTCATCATACATAGGCATGCGCCATACACGCTCGCCGGTCTGGTCACCTGATGCGGAAAGTGATGCAGCGAGTTGATCATTTTTTGAAAACAATCCTGCTGCCTGTGGACCAAGAGCACCAACGATACTTCCTGTCAGTGTAGCCATATCAATCATGACATCCGGCTTATATTCCTTGACAGCATATGCAAGCGCATCGGCGAGAATCAACCTGCCTTCTGCATCTGTATCGATCACTTCGATGGTCTTGCCGGCATAGGATGAAATCACATCCCCTGGTTTGATCGCAAGGCCATCAATACTATTATCGGTCGTAGGTGCAATAGCTATCACCTCTACTTTCAATTTCAATCGTGCACATGCTTCCACGGTACCAAGCGCTGCAGCCGCACCGGCCATATCGCTCTTCATGTAATGCATGTTTTTGGAATCCTTTATGGAGATACCTCCTGTATCAAATATCACACCCTTGCCGATCAATGCAATTTTTTGTGTTGCTTCAGGATGCTTGTAATGTGTGACGATGCACTGCGCTGGTTGCTCACTACCGCGATTGACCGCAAGCAAAGCATGCATGCCAAGGGTAATCAAATGTTGCTTGTCAAGTATGTCTGCAGTATAACCATATTGTGCCGCACTTCTCGATGCCCATGCCCCAAGCGATGCAGGGGATTGATGATTGGCAGGTGTATTGACAAGGCTCATGACTTCCTGTTGGACCAATCCGATGGTAATACCATCTTTGGCTACAGCTTCATTGATGGATGAAGGCAGGTAGGTAAAGATTTCGCCATTGATATTTTTATGTACCGGACTATCAGCCTGCTTGTAAAGGCCGATGTCATATTGACCTGCTGTCCATCCGGCAAATGTTGATTGCACCACTTGTGCGTTGTCGAGATGATGAATCATCAGGCCTGTTGTACCCGGACAATCTGACCTGACTTTGATCGCCATTTTTTTTGAAAGGCTGTACGCACTCGCTTCCGTCATCTTATCCCCTTCACACCAGAAGACAACCTTGATACGATGACCATTCCACTGCCCAAAGAAAATGGATGGATTCGATTTCATGGCCAGGAGTTCAGCCAATGGAGGAAGTGCATCAGCATGCACGATCTGTGCTAAAACATCATCATATAGAAATGCCGCCTTTTCCTTAGAAGAGGGTACGCAGAGTACGTCGACTTTCTCCAAAAGTGCCTCCTTAGAGGGCAAGGCATTTAATTTCATTATATACTAATCATGATCTGAAAAGAACAGCCATTTGACGGCCGCAGGGAATATATCTCCCCAGTACTTCTCCTGGTGCTGGCCGTTGGGGTCAATTACAATGTTAAATGTAGTGAGTTTACTCGAAAAAAACCCATGCGTTACCGCATCTTTAAACTGATTGATGTGCTGGCTCATAAACCGGGTCTCTTTCTCCCCTGCGTAAATAAACATTCGCATCGGCAGGGTGTAATTGTACTTGAACGCATCAAAGTAAATCTCGTCCGAATACCAGAAAGAAGGGCTGAAAATCATCAGGTTAGAAAAATGGGTAGGATGAACGATCCCGATATACGCACTGATCAATGCCCCCATACTGCTACCCCCGATTCCGGTATAAATCCGGTGCGATTTGGTCCTGTAATGTGAATCAACATAGGGTTTGAGGGTCTCGATGATGAAATTGGCATAATCCTTCCCCTGCCCTTCCCCGAATTTCCGGTGATGATAGGGACTATATTCCTGAATACGCTCCTTTCCCCCATGATCAATCGCAATGACAATCAGCTCGCCGGTGCCAGAAGCGGAAAGGTCCATCAGGTGCTTATCGATCGACCAGCTTCCAAAAGGAGCCCCATCGGCAAACAGGTTTTGGGCGTCCTGGAGGTATAAAACCGGGTAATCCTGGTCAGAATCGTAGTAATTGTGCGGTAAAAGGGCCCAAATCCGCCTGTTTTTACCCAATTGCGGTATCTCAAACCCATGGTCAATGAGCTCAATAATAGGATAATGAGGTAACGCCTGGGTAATCTGAGAAGTAGGCCGCATCAGAGTTTTTTCGTCCAAAAGCCAAAATCGGGTCGCAATTTAGTAAAATCAGTGAACAGTGGGCAGTATTCAGTATTCAGTCAGCAGTATTCAGTCAGTATCCAGAAGCCATCAAATATGGATAACTCGAAACTGTACACTCGAAACTGATTTCTCGAAACTCGAAACTGTACACTCGAAACTATTCGCCGCAGGCGAATACGAAAAACTTTTTACTTTTAAGGATATGGACAGAACTTATGTATTCCTCTGCGTCTCCTGCGAATTTAAAGGAGGTGCCTTCCTTCGCCAGCTCAAAAGGCTTGGACACACCGTCTTCCTTGTTACCTCCGAGAAGAATAAACACGAAGCATGGCCCTTTGATGACCTTGAGGAAGTATTCTATATGCCCGAAAAAGATGGCCGCAAATGGGATATCAATCTCTTGATTTCCGGCGTAGCATATGTATTCCGCTCACATAAGATCGACCGGATCATTGCCTTGGATGATTATGATGTATGGAAAGGTGCAAGGTTGCGTGAAGACTTCCAGATTCCTGGCATGGGAGAAACGACAGCAAGACACTTCTTTGATAAACTATCCATGCGCATTGAGGCACGTGATGCTGGCATTCCCATTCCTGGATTTACAGCTTTGTTCAACGACGATACCATAAGGCAATTCCTGAAAACGAGTAAAGGTCCATGGCTCGCCAAACCACGGCGTGATGCTGGCTCCCTCAACATCCGGAAAATCGCTGATGCAGATGCTTTCTGGACATGGGCCGAAGAAGTGGGCGATCACCGGCATGATTATCTTCTCGAAGAATTCCGTCCCGGTATCATCTGCCATGTGGATAGTCTGAATTATAATGATGAAACGCTTTTTACAAGAAGCTCCCAATATCTCGATGCACCATTTGAAGTAGCTCATGGTGGAGGTATCTTCCAATCGAAAACAATGAGCTCAAAAGATCCGCTCGCCAAAAAACTCGCTAACCTCAATATAAAAGTATTGGCTGCCTTTGGCTTACGCCATGGAGCAAGTCATTCAGAATATATCGTTCGTGATGGTGGAAAAGAAATTCTATTTCTTGAAACATCCGCACGATGCGGCGGCGCACACCTGACGGACATGGTAGAAGCAGCAAGTGGTATCAGCTTATGGACCGAGTGGGCCAATATCGAACATGCTGTATTGACAGGAAAGAAATATCATCTTCCGCTTGTTGATGAACTCCAGGCCGGTATTATCGTAACGCTGAGCAAATTTGAAAAACCCGATTACGAACCTTTCACCGACCCTGAAATCTGGTGGAAACTGCATAAGAAATA
>JAGOIB010000051.1:5234-12985 GCA_017995875.1 Saprospiraceae bacterium | reverse complement strand
GCTGCTTACATCCGTAAAGAGTAATCTGTAATCTGTAATCAGTATTCAGTTGTCAGTGGACTTTCGTGAGTTGTGAGTTGTGAATTGTGAATTTTTATTCTGGCAAAGTCTGAATAAAAATAGTAACGTTCGTTCAAGTCTCTGACTTGAATGCAATATTTGCCAGTCTCCAGACTGGCGAGATAGTGTCTCAAAATGCAAAAATGCGTTTAGTTGAAATGTGACAATGGGTACTTCACTCAACTTTGGCTCCATGCCCCATGCCCCTTGCTTTTACGTCTGGCATCTGATATCTGACATCTGGCGTCTAACCATTAAGTCCTCCGGGCCACACTTTTCACCAATGGCTTCTCAAGCACATAGATCATGTAAACATACATGCAGACAAGCAACGTGTTGACGGAGAGTATAATCACAAGGTTGCCTTCATAAAACCGGCGAAGCCATTCCATCAGAAAATAAAAGAGAAGAGCTGCTATTATCCATCCGAACATGCGCCCCACCTTGTACGGAATCCGAAAGTACTTTTGTCCCTGGACATACGAAGCCATACACATCATGAAGTAGCAGACAAGTGAAGCCCACGCAGAACCTATGACTTCGTATTTTGGAATCAACAGGATATTTAAGCCGATGGTGACGATCGCTCCCAGGCCTGCAATCAAGGCACCATAAATGGTTTTGTCTGCAAGCTTGTACCACGTGGAAAAATTATAATAGATGCCTAGTATCAAAAATGAAACAAGCAGGACGGGAACTACTTGTAATCCTTCCCTGAAATTCTTGCCCAATAGTAATTGTACCACATCTATGTAGGCAAGGATGCATAGCATCATGATCGATCCAACGATAGTAAAGGACAAAGAAACATCCGCGTACACTTGCTTTGCATCATCCCTGTCTTTGTGTGCAAAGAAGAAGGGCTCTGCCGCATAATTAAAAGCAATCGTAAATAAATTAAGTAGTATAGCCAATGAGGCCGCTGCAGCAAAGACACCTCCATCGGAAAGATTCTCCTGAAGTGAATTGGGAAGCAGATATTTCTGAAAAGTAATGTAGGACGATTGATTGATCACCCCTGCGATTCCCACGATCACCAGTGGCCAGGCATACTTTAACATTCGTTTTAAAAAGCCTGAATCCCATTGCCAATCCTGTCTCTTCATCAAGGGGATGAGAAGAAAAAATGTTATGGCGCTCGCAAGCAGGTTGCCCATAAAAATGTAATAAAGACGATCATCAGGCCTGAATATATCATGCCAGAATCCTCCATGGGCGGCCAAACCGGGCAATAGCTCAATAAAAAAAAGCACAAATACGATATTCAAAATAATAGAACCAAGCTTTAAGGACAGAAACATCCATGGCCTGTTTTGCTGCCGCAAACTTGCGAAGGGAACAGCGGTCAGTACATCAAAAAACAATACCCATCCTAAGAGCATCAGGTGCGTGCTCATGTCCGGATATTCCATTGATGTGGCTATTGGTTCTCTGAAAATCCAGAGCGCAGCCAGGAAAATCCCCGAAAAGACGGTAAGAAAAACCATGGACATCGTAGTGACAGCAGGTCTGTTCTCTTTGGCGTACCTGAAATAGGTTGTTTCCATCCGAAAGGTCAGGATGATTAGAAAGAGTGCTACATAGAAGTATAATTCCTTGTATATACCAAACTGGCTTGGGTTGTCATTGAACACCCTGGTCAGGTAGAATGTAAACAGGATGTAGTTCAATACCCGGCTCAGGATAGAACCTAATCCATAGATGGCGGTTTCGCCGGCGAGTTTACGTATCAATGACATTGTCGGGGGCGAAAATAGGCAAGAGTTGCGAGACCGTAAGACCGTAAGACCGTAAGAACGTAAGAAGTGTGGGGATGAGAGCGAGTGTAATTCGTTTTTGTAGGGTCGTGTTGCACCCGACCTAAAAAACGAATTGAGACCGTAAGACCGTAAGATCGTGAGAAGTATTTGAATTGTGAGTGCGTTTGATTTAACTGTCAATTGAATTCTTTAAGTAGAAATTGTACCCTATTTTCACACCCACACTCACACCTCTTACGTTCTTACGCTCTTGCATTCTTACGTACTCACATGAATTCGTTCACCTTTCTCTTTGATCTTCCCGCCTACCAGGCCCATCGGACTCCTCAGCGAGTGGCCGGGGGTATGTGGCGCCAGGGCATCAAGGAAGAAATTTCTTCAGAGCAACTCGCGGATCTCGTCAATAGGATTGCGGTACAATTCATCAAAGAAAATATTAAGAAAGGGGACAGGGTAGTGTTGCTGACAGATCGATATAGTATCAAATGGCTGGCGACAGATATGGCGATTATGGCTGCAGGGGCGATCTCATGTCCACTCCATCATCCGGTTAAGAAAGATGAACTTGATATTATTTTACAACGACTTCAGCCAGTTGTCATCATTCATACATCATCGGTTGAGTTTGAGGATGCTTCTGGTTCGAAAAACATGCTCCTTGATGATTTGGTTTCTGGAAATGTTGTGGTAGAGCAAAATGATCTAAATCAATTGAAAGAAATCAGAAGTGAAATACTGCCAGATGATATTGCAACGATCGTTCACACATCAGGTTCTTCCGGCGAACCAAGAGCAGTGTGTCTTTCGCATAACAATGTTGTATCCAATGTGATGTCCGTTTTGTCTATCGTTCCATTTGTGCCTGGAACCAGGGTGATGAGTTTCCTGCCGTTGAGCCACATCTTTGAACGCATCGTTTGTTATGTATACCTGGCGTGCGGGGCCAATATTTATTTTCTTGAAACCTATCGTAATGCACTGTGGGCATTGAAAGATATCCGACCTGAATATTTCACCAGTGTGCCATTGATCCTTGAACGGTTTGTATCGATACTGGAAGACCGGATTGAAGAGACATCCTGGTTTACACGCTGGGCGTATCGATCATGGGAAAAGACAGATCGTGGCATACTATCACATCTCGGTAGTCTGATCGCACATCAGTGGATCATCAAGCGATGGAAAAGATCGATGGGCGGAAAACTTAAGGGAATTGTTTCCGGTGCCGCATATCTCGATCCTAAAGTTGAACGACTCTATGATCGAAGTGGAATAAAGATCCGCCAGGGCTATGGGCTTACTGAAGCATCTCCTGTGATAGCTATCAATCGATTCGAACCAGGTGGTTATTTAAGAGGAACAGTCGGACTTCCTATTCCAGGTGTGCATGTGAAAATTGCTGAAGATGGTGAAGTGTTGGTACAAGGTCCGAATGTCATGATAGGTTATTACAAAGACGAAGAAGCTACCAGGATAGCTGTACAGGATGGATGGCTTCACACCGGAGACATTGGTCGTTGGGAAAGGGAAGATTTCCTCGTCATCACAGACCGCAAATCAAATATCTATAAACACGCATCCGGAAAATTTATTGCTCCTGCGCAGATTGAATCCATACTTGATCACCATCCATTGATTCATCAGGCGATGATCATCGGATTTCAGCGGCCTTATACGATCGCATTGATCATTCCTCATTTCGATGGGCTGAAAAAAGTATGTGCGGAAAGGAATATCCATTGGACTGCCCCGGAATACATGATCCATAATACGCTTGTCATTGAACTGTATCGGGATGTGTTAGATCATCTCGGTCTTCAAAGCCATGAGCGCATTGAGAAGTTTATACTCCTCGCTGATACCTGGAGCCCGGAGAATGGATTGCTGACGGCAACTTACAAGCCACGGCGAAAAGAGATCATGCAGAAGTATGCGAGGGAAATGGACGAGGTGTATGAAAAGTGAAGAATGAAGAGTGAAGAGTGAAAAGTGAATAGCGATGCTTCTACTCTGTTCAACAATCAGTAATATGAATTGCAATTTGAGGTGATTGCAAAAGGTGATGTTTAAGGGCAAGTTTATTGAAAATGTGCTTCCGCAAATGTTAATTTGATAGACTGAATACAACTCAAGGTAATTTCACCAAACAGATTTTTATATACCTCAAGAATTGAACGAAAGCGAGTAAGTTATTAGGGAAATGGTATAGTTCATTCAGAATACCAATCAAAACCCGTAACACCTTTGTCATATATCTGTCTCAGATTAGCCCCATCCCTGTCAATGAGAAAAATACCTTCAAGATCACAGCAATAACGAAATGCGATAGTGTTGTTATCAGCAGACCATTGTATCTGCGTGATAGTGCCATTCTGTCTCTGTACCGAATCTAAGGATGATTGTGTTTGGTCAGTAAAATCATATACAATAATCCTGGACTTTTCAAAGTTCTGTGTGTATTGATTATAGGCAAGTAAATCTGACGTCTTTGACCAGGCTACCAGATTTTCAAAGTTAGGAGAGGATGTCAGATTTTCTATATTTGAACCATCCGTATGAGCAACATAGACATCCTTATTCCATATGAATGCTATCTTATCGCCCTGGTAAGACCAGTCATAAGATAAAACTCCAGAGTTCACATCATCATAGGTAAGCAAACTTATTTTCTCCTGAGTGAGGATATTGTATATAACTAATTCTCCACTTGTCCCTTCTTCCGAGGTAAATGCTATCTTATCCGAACCAGGTGACCACTGCGGGACATGGCTGGCGCCATCGATAGAATCAATGATGGTGGTGTGTAAGGTATCATCAACGCTGAAAATGAATGTCCGGTTTAAAACTGAATCGGTCATCGTTGTTATTTGCCTCGTAATCGTGGCATACTTTAAATCATTCGAAACAGTCGCATTGATCCAAAGGTTAAATGGATCGAACAATGTTTGTTGGTCTGATCCATCCGTTTTCACTAAAGTTAATGAGCCATTAGGTGGACATAAGAAGCATGTAGAAGTTGTCATGTATATGATGCGCTCCCCGTTATTTAGCCATTTAGCATTAGACTTAAACGTAAAACCATCATTTTGCTCATGTGTGAGTTGTATTACACCCGTTCGATCCAACGTATAAAGGTTTGAGGAGATTGAATACAATGAAGAATTAACAAAAGCGAACTTACCCTCAAAATCAGATGAAAACATAATCACAGGCTCAGGCATATCATCCTTTCCACAGGACCAACAAACTAAACCCACAGCTAATAGATAAACTATCCTTTTCATAACGAATGAATTGAATGACACAAATTCGATGCTAAGGGTTAATAATAGGAAGCCTTCAACATGCTTTATCTACTGATTTGTAATGATTTTTATAGACCACGGCAATAAGTCTCCCCTACACGTCACAATTAAAATTAATAAATACTCCAGGGAAATGTATTGTTCCCAGCTTATATAGATTAGAAGTTGATTTCCGGGCCTATTTCCTGTCAGGTTCGTTTCCCTGAGAACTAATAGTAGATTCAATTAGAGAAGCTTAAACAATAGGAAATATGTGAAAGCTTTGCCTTTATCTAAAATTACTATAAGTTGAGTCTTACGTCTGCGTGTCTTACGTCTGAAGTCTCCATTACCTACCCATATGCACCAGCAACACCGAAATGTCCGATGGAGATACTCCACTGATACGACTGGCCTGGCCTAAGGTGCGAGGCTTGAGTCTGGATAATTTTTCCCTTGACTCATGACTGAGGGAGTTAATCTTTGAATAGTCGAGCGAATCGTGAAGGGCCAACTCTTCGAGACGATTCATCTTGTCGACCATGTCTTGTTCGCGTTCGATATAGCCTTTGTATTTGACATCGACTTCTGCAAGGCTGATCGTTTCCTGATCGAAGGAAGACAATGCTTCGCCCAACTGCGGGAGATAAGGAAGGATATCTTCAATACCGACATGAGGTCGGCTGATGATCAACGAAATTTTTGTCTTTTGATTGACAGTGGTATTGCCAATGGATTCCAGGAATGGATTGATCTGATCTGGATCAGCATTCATGGTAGCAAGCATCTTGTCAATCTGACGAATGCCATCATTCTTTTGTTCTACTCGTTCCATACGTGACTCCAACCCTTTCATGCCGATCGTCTGTGCAAGAGGTGTCAGCCTGATATCAGCATTATCCTGACGCAACAGAATCCTATGTTCTGCACGTGATGTAAACATCCGATACGGTTCAAGAGTGCCTTTATTGATGAGATCATCAATCAATACACCGATATAGGCTTCTGATCTTTTTAAGATAAATGGAGCTTCTTCATTGATGGCAAGATGTGCATTGACACCAGCAATTAAGCCTTGCGAGGCAGCTTCTTCATATCCCGTTGTGCCATTGATCTGTCCTGCAAAAAATAAATTCTTCACCAGCCTTGTCTCCAGGGTTGGTGTAAGTTGTGTCGGAGGAAAATAATCATACTCAATAGCATATCCCGGACGGAACATCCTGCAGTTTTCGAATCCGGTGACTTTACGTAATGCAGCATACTGCACATCTTCCGGAAGCGAAGAAGAAAATCCATTGACATAGACTTCAACTGTATCCCAACCTTCCGGTTCTACAAATAACTGATGCCTGTCTTTATCTGAGAAGCGATCAATTTTATCTTCAATCGAAGGGCAATAGCGAGGACCTATTCCTTTGATACGGCCATTGAACATCGGTGAGCGGTCGAAACCGGTACGCAATGTTTCATGTACATCTTCTGAGGTGTACGTGATGTGACAAGGTCTTTGCTTGAGTAGTGGTGGAGTCTCTGTATAAGAAAATCTTCCTGCAGGCTCATCGCCGGGTTGCAGTTCCATGCGATCATAGTCCAGTGAGCGACCGTCTACTCTTGGAGGCGTTCCGGTTTTCATCCGGCCTGCTTCAAAACCGAATGTGATTAATTGTTCGGTGATGCCGGTTGCGGCTTTTTCACCTGCGCGTCCGCCGCCAAATTGTTTTTCACCGATATGGATGACTCCATTGAGGAAGGTGCCATTGGTCAGCACCACAGATTTTCCTGGTATTTCCAATCCGAGACCGGTGCGAACGCCCACGACTCTGTTATCCTTAACGACCAACCCTGTCACCATCTCCTGCCAGAAATCGATGAGCGGATTAGCTTCGAGCATCAGTCTCCATTTCTCAGCAAAACGAAGCCGATCGCTTTGAGCACGTGGGCTCCACATGGCAGGACCTTTGGATTTATTGAGCATCCTGAACTGGATCATGGTATGATCCGTGACGATACCACTATAGCCTCCAAGTGCATCTATCTCTCTGACAATCTGACCTTTAGCGACTCCACCCATTGCCGGGTTACAGCTCATCTGCGCGATGGTCTGCATATTCATGGTAGCGAGGAGCACGCGGCTGCCCATGTTGGCCGCAGCGACTGCAGCCTCACATCCGGCATGGCCGGCACCTACTACGATGACGTCGTATTGTGGAAACATGGGGGCAAAGATAAGGAGTAAAGGCTAAGGCGGAGGCTAAGGCTGAGGAGGCGTTTCGTTACGCACTATGCGTTGAGCATTCGTGTTACTTTTTTCATTGCTAAAAAAGTAACCAAAAAATCTAGTGCCCCAAAAAACTCGCTTAAACATTCGAACCGTTGTTTGGAATCCTGTTATGCTTTCGCTTAATGGTATTTCACTATCCTATTTCTTCTCTAAGATTATATTCCTATAGAGTCTTGTTTTTAATTGAAATAGGCTTCAGTGTTGCTCAGACAGTTTTGGGGCACATGATTGTACCTAATTCGAAATGATTTTAATTAAAAAAAAGGCTGTTGGGCGTAGATTGCATCTACGTCCGCGTATGCATGATCATAGAATGTGTTTAACTGGTAATATCATGTATGCCGTCTTTGACGGCAGGCAAGAATC
>JAGOIB010000051.1:0-5134 GCA_017995875.1 Saprospiraceae bacterium | reverse complement strand
GCAGATTCTTCTTCAGTCGCTTCAAGGCGTAATAGCATATTGTGAAGATGCATCCGCATATGCCCTTTCTGAATGCCGGTTGTTACAAGTGAACGGATAGCACTGAAATTTTGCATGAGACCTGTGGCCGCTATCACTTGCATCAATGTGGCAGCATCAGGATTACCTAACATTTCCAAGGAACGTTTTGCTAATGGATGTAAAGTTGTAAGTCCGCCAACAGTTCCAACAGCAAGTGGAATTTCTAATTCAAACCGGAAAATGCCATCATTGACGGAGCATTTACTCAGTCCTTTGTATTTGCCACTACGGGCAGCCCAGGTATGACCACATGCTTCAACGGCGCGAAAATCATTTGCCGTAGCTAAGACGACTGCATCGATACCATTGAAGATGCCTTTGTTGTGCGTGGTCGCTCTTGATGGATCGATATGTGAGATACGAACTGCAGTATAAAATCGTCGTGCAAATTCTTCAGGACCAAGGCCACCTTCAAACTCACCAAGATCAGTGACAGGACATTCAACCCAGGTGTGAACACGGCAGTCAGGTGTATAATTGGATAAGATGGACATGATGACCTCTGGCAAAGGAACATCATCAGGTAAATGTTCTTCAAACCAAACCGGCAGTGCCTGCGCACAACATTCCAATATGGAGTTGATGAAATTGGCACCCATCGAATCACAGGTTTCTACCTCAAGGAGCAGCTGATAATATCCAGGCTCCTTATCACACATATTGATCAGTGTGATGGATTCTATTCCTCCACCGCGCTCAGTCATATTGCGGGTGATGCTTTCGCAATTCCGTATCAAATGAGCGGATAATTCTTCCTGATGGGAAGCAATCAACATAGGATCGCCATACCAGAGAAAATGAACCTGCCCTGTCTTTAATGTACCAATGACTTTACTATGAATGCCTCCTTTGTCAAGCCAGAACTTCGCTGCACTTGCAGCTGCAGCCACTACAGAACTTTCCTCTGTGACCATCGGTACACAATACGTCACACCATTAAGAAGAAAATTGGGGGCAACGCCTAAAGGAAGTGGATAATTACTGATCGTATTTTCACTGAAGCCATCCAGGATACGTTGTTGATCTTCATTGGCCAGCAGGTAACTCGCCAATTCACGCTTGACGGTTTCAGGATCTTTAAAGAAGTTTTCGACAAGCCATTTGATCTTGCCTACTTTAGAAAGTTTCGAAAACCCCGATATCGTCTTTTGTCCCATTCGATTATTTCACTTTCAGGTAGGTGTGCGCTAACTGCAATCCTCTGACCTGGCTTTCAATATACGCATCCAATGCTTCCTGACTTACGGCAGCATATTTCAGGAAACCACTAGCCTGACCATATACAGCAGACGCATGTAATTTGTTCATCCAAAAATATCCATCGAGAAAATCACGGACGCCACCTGAAATGATAAACTCCCTGCACAACACTTCATCGTTATCCTCTTCTACCATTTGATTTATCCAGGCTACCATTTCACCTATGGCGTGGCCGACCTTAGAAACAGGATCAAACACTTCTTGTTGCAATCCACTGGACCGAATTAACTCTAATTTGGAAAAATTAGTGCCACCATGTGCAGCCAACTCAAATGCCTTCACCGGCAATTTGAGAATAGCAGCTATACTTTCGGGTCCCATCCCCTGTCCCACCTCCTTAACGATTACAGGAAATGAGAATCTTTCAAGCAAACGACTGAGCGTTTCAATAGGAGGACTTTTCAGAAAATCTCCTTCTGGCTGCAGCCATTCCTGTAAAGGATTGATATGGATGATGAGTCCATCCGCCTGAAGACGATCCAGCAAGAGGGCAATATCATCTTCTCTGTTTTCATCCAGCAGAGACTCTACCTGAGCTATACCAAGGTTTGCATACAATGGCAGGTCAGGTCCGATGATATCACGGACGTCAAAGTCTTTGAGGCGATCGAGGCTATCCAGTAAAGGCCGGCAGGAGCCAAGCCCCATTCCGAGGCCGTACTTAGCACAGGAGGCGGCCAGACGGCGATTGATCTGGAAGGCCATTTCCGTACCACCGGTCATACTGCTGACCCAAAGAGGGGCTTTTAGCGTCTTGTCAAGAAAAGAAATGCTGATATCCAGATCGGCTGCAGGGTGACCGGAGAGCATGGGTTCGTAATAAAAACGATCATCGGGGCCTTTATTGGCCATATCTGATCTGAAGGCAAGGTCTATATGATCCTTTTTGCGATCAGGTGTGGTTGAAACTGCGGTCTTTTCCTCCATTGGTCGGTGCAAAGGTATGCTTTCGGAGCGCTGTTTTGATGGATAAGGGAGGTAAACAGGGGAAAGGGGGAAAAGGTTAAAAAAAGGCTAAGGCTGAGGAGAAGGAGAAGGCTAAGGCTGAGGCGAAGCAGGTAGTAAGGCAGAAAATGCGGAAAGGAAATATTGAAGTCCCCTTTAGGGGATTTAGGGGCAAAAGGGGTAAAGGTAGAAGCCCTGAAGGGGCTACTAGTAGGAAGGGGGTTCAGCCCCTTCCGGCGGAAGGGCGAGGGAGAGCGTTTCGTCTGCAAGTCCGGAGACTTGCAAATATTGTATTCAAGTCTAAAGACTTGAACAAGCACCTTTCATTCTAAAGGTCTTACGGTCTTGCGATCTTACGTTCTTACGCTCTTACGTTCTTACATTCTCACCTTGGTGGCCGATACCCGGATTGATCCAGGATTGACTGTGCATCTTTAATCTCCAGAAGTTGCGGAAGGTTTGTTTGAGGATGGGCCTTCATATAAGCTTTTACGATTTGCCAGCCGAGCCAGGAAGCGGTGTTGCCGGGAGCTTCGGCGGGCATGCCGGGTGAGCCGGGACTAGGGCCGATGTATTTCTGGATTTTATTCAATGACGTTTCATACAGCATGTCCTGGGTGGTGAAATGGTACCAGACATTTTTTTCATTGTCCTCTACCCATTTTAGTTTGACAGCCGGATAGTCAATGATCACAGTATCATTGGCTGCAGGCATCAGGCTTTGAAGGATGAAAAGTTTTTTACCATTGTGAATCATCATATCTATAAGCCTGTTGCCTGGCGGAGGGCCAGCCAGATCATCAATCCACACTTCAAGGGTACGCCGGACGATATAGTCTTTGTTGTACGATCGTGTGAGGTAATCTGAAAAGGCACTGTTCATGCCGGTGTAATTCAGATATGGAAATTTCTCTCCAAGAAACATTTCAAGGCTGATGCCGATACCATCCCTCAGGCTGTCTTCAGCATAGAGAAAAGGGAAGTATCCAAAATCGGAAATGGTGGTATAGATACGAGGCGTTTCTTTTTGTGGGAAATAATATTTGCCGTATGTAAAAGCAGTTGTGAGATCCTTTTTCAACATGGTGAGGTCAGGAAAAATCTGTTGCACCGTATCGTAGAGCCATCGTGTCCTTGGATGTTGGACCCATGCTTTGATATCCCTTGCCTGTTGCTCCGGATCTTCAGAAGCAAGGATATCTTCTGCCCCTGGCATGACATGTTTGAAGTAAACCTCTGAAAAAGATGGATTGTCGGCCATCAGTTTTTGGATACGGGCAGCATCGATGGTGGTATCAGCCAATAGGAGCTGTTCGAAGCGGGAGATGTCCAGATCAACATGGATATGGGACACATCCGGTATATTTGTCTCTTTATCGGGTGCACACGCCGTAAACGCAAGGATGAGAACGACCAGGATGCCGAGCGTTCCTTTGGAAAAAATCTGATCTGACTTCATGGTAGTCAAGTGTATTCGATGTGGTAAAGCTCGCTGAGCATTGTGAAAACTATGAAACGAACGATAGCAAAGATATGGTGTGCAGGTATTCTTGTATTGATCCTTCATACCCATCTATCCGGTCAGGACAGATCCTTCAGGATTGGGTTTCAGGCAAGCCCTGTTTTTTCCGGTATTAGAAATAATAATGACCTTATTGTTAAGAACGGGGGGAATCTCGGCGCAAAGCTCGGTGCAATAAGTGACATCCGGTGGAAAGAACATACGTCTATTACATTGGGGTTGAACTTTGCTTTTCATGAGGGAGGAGAATTTCTTTATGAGGTTGGAGGCAATTATCTTCCAAATTCCGAACTAAGCGATCCGTTGTTGCAGACCGGTGACAAACCCTTGCCGGATGGGGTGAAAATCAGATATCAGCTTCAATATCTGGAAGTACCTGTGGGCTTAAAGTTCAGGTTAAATGAAAAGGGGAATACGACATATTTTTTGGAGGCACCTGTACTTACCTTTTCCTTTCTGACAAGGGGCAGAGGTGATATAGAATCTGAAGATTTTCTCAAAGAGCAGGAAAACATTAAAAAGGACCTTGTCGTGCCTAATCTTTTCATAGGATTGGGAGCCGGTATAGAATATGCCATCAGTCAGAATAATTCGCTGATTGGCGGGCTCTACTGGCAAAGGGGAATTATGGATTTTACCCAGGATCATGGTAATAGCGCTGTGCTGAATCCTGACATCATACCAATGTATTTGACGGAGCAAGATGACTCGCGGGCAACTGTGGGAAATCTTATTCTCTTCCTCGGTATTTTATTTTAGACTTTACTTTCCATCATTGAAATGTACTCTACCTTACGAGTTCAATACGTTTGATATCACTTGACTGAAGCACCGGATTATGGATGATTATACTAAAATGCTCGATGCCTTTATTCGCCTTGGAATAGCTGAAGATGTAGGAGAAGGCGATCATACCTCTATGGCCTGTATCAGGTCAACCCGGGTGAGTAAGGCTAAATTACTGGTCAAGGATGATGGAATTATTTCTGGTGTAGAAGTCGCACGCCGGATTTTCAAAGAATTGGCAGCAGCTGCTGATTTTGAATTGCACATTCCTGATGGTAGTGTTGTAAAACCGGGCGACATTGTGTTTCATGTGACATGTCCAACAAGAGCTTTGCTCATGGCAGAGCGGTTGGTGTTGAATACCATGCAGCGGATGAGTGGAATTTCCACATTGGCTTCTTTGTACGCGCAGGAAGTGGAAGGATTGCCCGTCAAAGTACTTGATACCCGTAAGACGACGCCTGGCATTAGATTTCTGGAAAAAGAGGCGGTTCGGATTGGTGGATGCTATAACTACCGTTCAGGTTTGTATGACTGGAT
>JAGOIB010000186.1 GCA_017995875.1 Saprospiraceae bacterium | reverse complement strand
CTTCCATTTGCCCTTTGAAGGATTCCGGGATCTGCGATTTCAATTCAATGGTGAGATAGGAAATACATTTTGATCCATCGAGTACATACCCTTCAGGTGATATCGCTTCTGTAGGACACGCATCAATACACCTTGTACACGTACCACAATGATCCCGCATCGGGTGATCGTATTCAAACTCAACATCCAGAATAATCTCCGCCAGGAAAAAATAGCTGCCTTTCTTCGGATGTATCAATAATGTATTCTTACCAATCCAACCCTGTCCGCTTCGCTTCGCCCAATCCCGTTCCATCACCGGTGCGGAATCCACAAAAACACGCGCATTGAAATCACCGATTTCTTTTTTCAATTCAGCGACAAGTGCTTTCAGTTTTCGACGCACGACTTTATGGTAGTCTTCGCCATAAGCATAACGTGAGATCTTAAATTGTGAGTTGTGAGTTGTGAGTTTGGAATCGTGAGGTGTGAGGCGTGAGTCGTCAGTTGTGAGTTGTGAGTTGTGAGTTGTGAGTGAAGTCCCCTTTAGGGGATTTAGGGGCAAACGGGGCGTCTCCTCTTCCTTCGCCTCAGCCTTAGCCTCCTTTTCTACCGGGTAATAATTGTACGACAGCGATATCACACTCTTCGCCCCTGGTACCAACTTAGTAGGATCCACCCGCATCTCAAAATGATTGGCCATGTACCCCATCTCGCCGTGATATCCCTTTGCCAACCATTGCTCTAATAGATCAGCTTCCAAATCCATATGCCCGGCCTTTGCAATGCCAGCCCCCATGAAGCCATGGCGCAAAGCTGCTTCTTTCAGGAATCGGGTTTGTTGCTGGATAGATACAGACATTCGAAGGGCTTTCTTGGCTATAGCATGAAGATAGCAGTAGCACTTGAATTGAACCCTGAATATAAAAGCCCGAACACTTGCCTCACGTAAGTAATACGGGTCAAAGATTTTACATTGGATTACCCTTATTTTACGTTATATTTACAATGAAAGATGGCTTAAAAATTATAACTACTGAATATCAACTATTTATAAATTGAAATTAAGCCATTGTTTAAATTAATGTAAAGTCTATATGTTAATTGAAAACCCTGCTCTTCATCTTAACCCTGTTACTATCCTTCCAAGGACGAGCTGAGGTTTATCCTATAACATTAAGTAAAGGATTTATTGTAACCGAAGCAGTAATTGAAGGCAGGTCTGTATTGGTGATCCTCGATAGTGGCGCCCCGGGTCTTGTCCTCAATCAAAAATATTATCAGGGTATTCAGGATTCAGTTGTCTCCTGTTCAGGGATATATGGAGATTTTGAATGCAGATCCCATGTTGTCAAAAAATGGGAATGGCTGGGTATCTCCGAAAGAAATACAACCGCTCTTGTTTCAGACCTGTCTTTCCTGGAGAAGTCACTCCACAAAGAAGTACATGCCCTCATAGGCCTGTCGGTTCTTGATCATTTTTATGTTGCAATTGATTATGACCAACAGACCATAAGCCTCGAAAAAGAAAGGGACGATATTCCTCCAGGCACTTTTACCAGATTCCAATATGTAAATCACCTGCCTGTTTTAAACTGCAAAGTAAACGGTGAGAAAAAATTTCTTGGACTGGACACCGGTGCTGAGTGCAACTTCCTTTTTAACTATGTGGCACCTTCAGACCAAGAGCTGCTTGCAAGTGCTTCTCCTATCATAATCGTTGGTACTGACAATAAAGAAAATATCAAACACCGCTTGATGATGAACCTTGAGATATACAATGAAGAGACCAGCTATCCCTCGGAATTTGTTGTGGACTTGAATAATCAGGAGGAAATTCGTCATGCCGGTTTTGATGGAATGCTCGGGCAGCCGTTTCTCTCTCAGTATAATATCATTATTCATCCGGGCAAACAAAGGATCCTCCTTATCCCACGCTATACCTCAACCCCATTGGCTTCCGTGGTGATGCCTTAATTTTCAAGTATTAATTCCATTGTATTTGATCAATTAAATAATAAAAGGGAAGCTCTTGTTTCATGAACTTTGCTATTTTTGGACCTTAATTATACTTAGTCTAAATAACAATAGCATGAAATATATTTTTACTTTATTGTTTATCAGCATATTATACATTGCGAACGCTCAGGATCGACTTTTCACCTATACATATCAGTCAAACGTCCTCAATAGCGGTCAGCGTGAAATAGAAGTCTGGAATACTCTTGAAAATGGCAGGGAGGACTATTATCAGCGGCTTAGACACCGGGCAGAATATGAGATCGGCCTGGGTGGAAATCTACAAACAGCCTTTTACCTCAACCTCAGCCAGAAAACCTTTTTTGACAAGGATTTAAATCAACTGGTGAAAGAACCAGCAGAATTTGGCTTTTCAAATGAATGGAAATATAAAATTTTTGATCCGGTAGCTAACGTTGTGGGCTTGGCACTATATGGCGAGTTTACAATAGAGCCACATGAAACCGAACTGGAAGGAAAGATCATCGCGGACAAACAGACCGGTAGATTTCTTCATGTAGTCAATATGGTGATCGAACGCGGCTGGGAAAAAGAAGTCGAAAGCAACAAAGTGGTAACAGCGGCATTCACAGAAACTCAACTCCACTATGCACTCGCTTACCGGGTCAAACAAGGCTTGCAGGTAGGATTTGAGTCGATATTGAGAAATGAATGGGCACCTGAGAAAGAATATAGCAACCTTTTTGCGGGCCCCGGATTTTCCATCTCCCGCGAAAAATTCTGGATCAATGGAACCTTCCTGCCACAAATCACTTCATTCTTTTCTGCCGATGCCAAATCGAATGGATTAGATTTAGTTCATAGTTCTAAATTCGAAGCCCGTGTTATTTTCTCCTTCGTCCTTTAAGCATATCCTGACTTTACTTTTTTGCCTTACTATATGGGCTTGCGGTTCAGCATTATATATTCCCACATCAGAAACAGTAACCGATACGGCCCGCTTAACTGAACTTCAGGAAGGGAGAAAACTCTATATCAACCACTGTGGTTCGTGCCACAACCTGTATAAGCCACAATCCTATACAAGGGAAAAATGGACACATCAAATGCTGGAAATGAAAGTAGAAGCAAAAATTTCTGATGAACAGGCCGGGCTGATTTTAAATTATCTCACATCAGCTCCTATCATAAAAAAATAATAAAGAGTGTGTTCTGTAGGTCGCTCGAAGGTGAAGCATCATTCTTCACTTTTCATTCTTCACTTGGTTGCTGAGCTGTCGCACATGGATGAGAGAAAGCAGGTCGAAGCATCATGCTTCATTTTTCACTTTATACCTCTTCAGCTTCTTTAGCCTCTTTAGCCTCTTGAGCCATTTCTATTCGACAATCTGCAACTTCGCAAAACGAAGCATTATCCTACGCTCACTTTCCGCCCCATCTTCAAAATGGATCGTTGCAACCCTGTTCTCTCTCGCGCCATCAATGCTCATGATCTTGCCACGTCCAAACTGTAAGTGCAATACTTCCATGCCTTC